>NZ_CP053096.1:600000-815486 GCF_013008635.1 Mycoplasma miroungigenitalium | reverse complement strand
CGATCGCCATATAAATAAATATGATAAAGATGCCAAATTCAATTTAAGTACTATTTTACTCGACTTAATAAACAAAAAACTCAAATATACAGCCACAAAGAAAAATGCATACTTCATCAATCCATTCGACTATGACTATTGAGTTAAAAATGCTGATATTTTAACTCCATCACTATTTGATATACACCCAGGTGAAAAAGGTTATAAAAAAATAGCTATAGATTTATTTATCAAATTAATTTCAACGAACCGTAACGCTGAAGAATTTTATAAACATAATATAAACTTCGGTTCGACATACCTTAATAGTGATCAAGATTCATTTTTGACTCAAATTAAATTAGACAAAGACCCATATCAAGTTATTAAAGAAGTTTTTGGAGATGATTTAGATAAATTTTTACTTACTGAAGATAAACAGTATTTAACTCTTAAAAATGAAAATAAATTTAATGAAGAAAACTATTTTAATCGTGTGCTAGACAATGTCGGATTGGATGAAATTATCTTTGATAAGGTATTACCAAACTTTTTCGAATCTGATTTTTATCATAAAATCGACCCTCAAAATTCATTGAAAAACTTCCTAAAAAGAGATAACAATAAAAATTTAACAAGTCTTAAACATTGATTCAAAGATTCAAAAATAGTCCCAAATTTATTAAAAAATGCAGAAGAAACATTCAAAAATCATGATTGAGATAGCGATGGTAAGCCAGGGGCAAAAGATAATAAAATCACTTATTTAATTGAGGCGTTTAAAAAGGAATTATCAAACGAACCTAAAATAATCAATTTGATTTTTACGTTAACCCAAACAACGGTTTTTAAAGACAATTTAATCGAATTTAAAAACATTGTTAAAAACATTTTTACCAATGTTGTTAATTTAGATATTACGAAGAAAGAAATTTATAAAGGTATAGATTTAATTTACGATAAAGAATCATCTAAAATCGCACCTTATATTAGCAAAAATGACTTAAGAAATCTTGTGAATTTAATTTTAAATTCAGAAACTCTTAAAACCAATGTTGCTGATATTTTAGGAAACATTATTGAAGACAGTCCCAATTTTTCAAAAGCGCAATCATTCAAAGAATTATGATTTACATTTATCAAAAATCCAAAAAATTCTTATTCGATACAAAATATTTTCCACCACATTACCAATGATTTAATTAAAAAACCGGAATTCAAATTAATACTTTGCAACTTAGTTAAAAACCTAACTATTAATTATCCAGAATATTTTAAAAATGTAGATATTAATAATTTAGCTGACTTAACCAGTGAAATTTTAGAATTTTGAACTTCAATCGATTCTGAATTAGGCATCAGTAAAGATATTACAACCGAATTAATAAATGAACTTAAATCTGATTTACCGAATAAATTTAATATCGGTCGTTTTGGTAAAAAAGTAATTGAAAGACTGAAATCTAAATTCGATAAAGATAATTTAGAGTTAAATATTCTAAAATTAATAAAAAACGCATCTGAAATTAATCTCCCAAAATATAAATTATCACTTCAGGCATTAACCAAAAACGTAATAAAAATTTCTACGAAAAATAATGAACAAACAACTAAATTCTTTGCGTCAATTTATCAAACATTAGGTACAGATATTCAAAAAATAATTAATGAAGAGGATTTTTCAAGTTTAATTAACAAATTATTAAACGAACCAAAGTTTGAAGACTTTATTGATAGTATTATTGAGGATGCAACCCAAATTAACAGCGATAAATTAGCCTCAGCGACATCGTTATTTGATTTGCCAAAGATAATATTTGAAAATATTGAAAATTCACACACTTTAGATAATTTACTTCAACTTATTTCAAACTCTATAAGTTATCCTGAATTAAATTCAGTATTTTCTGAGTTACAAAAAAAATTCCCAAAAGATTATCAATCAATTAACACCGATACAATTCGCTCATTAATTAAACATACTATTACTTACCACGAATTAAAACCATTAATTGTAAGTTTCATTAAACACGGATTATTAAATATAAAAACTACCAAAGAAGACTTATCAGCACCAACAACACTGGTTAAATACTGATTAGAAAACGATGAAGAAAAGCAAGCTGTCAAATCGAATTTAAAATCATTTGTAATTTCCTTATCAAAAAACACAGATTTAATTGAAATAATCTCAAATATCATTTATATTGAATTAAATAAACACCAACCTTTAGGTGAAAATATTCAACCCCAACAGGTTACTCAGCTTATGACAGCTTTATTTAGGGATATTGAACCATGAAATGATAAGATAAAATTGATAGATTACATAGTTGAAGACTTAGTAGACAATTTGGTGATAAACGATATTAATTTAGATATCAATAATTTAACGAATTCAATTGTAAAACGTATATTTGACAAAACACAACCAGAGGAATCAACACTTAAATTAATCAAAATATTTACTGAATCTAATATCATTGGTCAAAACCGCGAAGTCATTAAACAATTGGCTACAAATGGATTAAATTTTGCTTCAAAAAATATGGATATTGCTGGTTCTATTTATGCAAAATTACCATCAAAAACTATTAATGATATTTCTAAATATATGACCAAAGAAGATTTTAAAATCGTAATTAACGACACAATAGAAAATTCGAAGGCAGATATTTCAATATTGCTTGACACAATTATCGATTCTGCGTCAAACAACCATAAATCATTGCAAAAAGCAACAACATTTAGAGATTTAATTAACTTATTATTTACACCTTCTGAAAATGAGGAAATTATTGCTCAAGTCTTAGAAAGAATTATTGTCAATGCTATTTCTCACCCTAATATATTTAGTTTATTAAAAGGATTATGATCTGAAAATATTAAACCATATGGTGTAAATCCTGATGATGCCGCAAATACCAAATTCGCTAAAGACTTGTTTGATGAATTACCTAAACTTATTAAGGAAATGGGCTTAATCGAAAAGGTTATTAAGTCGATTTCTCAGTCTGCAAAAAATAATGATTCTACTCAACAGCTTATTGATGCTATTGGCAAAGACATAATAAACGGACTACATTTAACGGATTATAAATTAGCCCAAACAATTTTGAAATCTAATACATTAGTTCAAAATAAACAAACTCTAAAAGATGACATTTTAACGATAGTTAATAAAATAACAACCGAAGACACATTGACCGAAAAATTTGCGGTTGATTTCAAACTGGATTCAGCGTTAACTAAACTAGGTATCACTCAGCAATCAGCAGTAAAAACCTTACAAAGCGCATTCAAATCACAGGAATTAAAAAATATTTTAGAAGCATTTTTGAATGAATTATTCAATAATAACGAAAAATATGCCTCATTAGAATCATGACCTAATGCCTTAGGCGAATTCTTTAGATCATCGAATGCCTCAATTATTAGAGAGAGTTTAAAACATTGAATAAGAGATGTATTTACGAATAATGAAGATGTATCTAGTGCTTTAGGAAAAGGCTTAGCCAAACTAATGCGTGAGAATGGATTTAACTTTATAGAAGAAAAAGATTATATTGTACAAGACTTTATTAAATCTTTTGTAAAACAAGCTGTAAACACAAAAATTCTTGATGATATTGTCGATTCATTGTTCTCAAAACTTAAAGAAATAGACAGACATGAACTTTCTGAATTCCCCGCACTTATGCAAAACGCCTTTAAAGAAGGGGCAATGAAATTTATCTCCAGTGATGGCGTAGTTATGTTAAGTAAAATCTTTGAAAATAAAGATGTTTTCAAATCAATATTTTCAAACTTAGACACAAAAGCATATTCAGATTTTATTAATTTATTATTCGAATCTTCCCCAACCGATTTTAATAAAGGTATATATGCAATCATGTTTGCTAAACCTAACGAATCAAGCAACTTTAATGCTTCAAGTGGAATATCGGGAATAATTAAAGGAGAATTTGGGGCATTTATCGAAATATTTGTATCGCCTTTAGTAGATCAATTCTTTAAAGAGTTGAATGAAAATCAAAAATACACTGATATTAATGAACTAAAGAAAAACACTCAAGCTTACCATAGTATTTGACGTTTTTATGCATTTTTATGTCAAATTCTTTATACAAATTCCCCAAGTGGGCTGTTTTGAAACAGAACCTCCTTAACGGCTGAAGCATTGACAATGGAAGGTTTTAATGCTGCTTTTAAAAATAAAATTTCAAAATATCCTAATTTACTTGATAAATATTCAAATAATTTAGAGATAATAGGTTTTGCTAACAAAACAACACCTTTATCCTACTATATTTCAGGTCAACAATTATTGTCTAGCTGATTAGGTACATATAATTCGAGATCAGGTGGACTAAGCAACACATTCTATGGACGTGACCACACATTGGTTTATATCTATTATGGAAATAATAAAGATTCAAAATACAATAATACAAAAACATTTAAACAAGTTTTACTTGAAGACATGTTAAAAGGATTCCAACCCACTGAAACAAAATAACTATTTAACTGGGTTATTTTGTTTTTTTCAGAAAATTTAAGTTTTTATCAATAAATAATTGTAAATCATAAGTTTAATTAAATTAAATCGTATTTATATGTTAAAATTTAAATCACATATGCAATAGGAGGTTATCATGGGTCTTACTGGATGAATATTAACAGTAATTTTTTGCTCAATAGCAATGGGTTGCGTTGGAGGATTTATTGGCTTTTTTATTGCTCGTAGTAAAATCCAAAAGCAAATTAAAGAAAACCCTCCCATTACTGAAAAAATGGTTAGAGCAATGTTTCTACAAATGGGTAGAAAAGCTTCTGAACAACAAGTCAGAAATGTTATGCGTTCAATCTACGCTGCTAAAGATAACTAGATACAGATTGTTCTGTGTCTTTTTATTTAGTTTTACTTTGTTTGATAATATTGTTGTATAATAATCTCGATTAACATATAACTTTGTATTTTTATACATTTTTTTTAAAAATAATTTTAGTAATAATAACTTCCTTAAAATAACTAAGGATTTTTCACAAAATATTAATTATAATCGTAGGAGTAAAATGAAAAAAATAACAAAAATAACACTAGTGTTTACTAGTGTTTCAACATTGCCTTTGCCGTTTGTATCGGCAGCCTGCAATCTTGACGATTTAAATAATGAAAAAAAATTAATTATTGACACAAACTTAAATGTACTGGGTAAAACAATGAATGCTTTAGAAATAAAGGAGCGTTTAGATTTAATGTATGAAAGCGGAAAATCTAACGATGAAATAATTAAATATATTAATTTATTTACAGTTAAACCTATTAATGTACCAATCGGTTCTACACTTACCTATTTAAATTCAGAATCAACTGGAAAAGGTGATTTGAATTTAAGTTTTAAATTTAAACAAGATGATGGTCAATCTGAAACCATCACAAAAAAATATTCAAATTTTGAACTATATAGCGAAAAAGGTGGTGAATCAGGAAAAATTAATGGCGGAATAGCTAAAGTAGGTGATTTAAAATTAAATACTGATGTTAATAGAAACGGAAGAAAAATTGGTGCAATGGAATTTAAAAATAAATTCGACAAACAATTTGATTCTGTTAATGGTGATGCAACTAAAATGCTCGACTGAATGAAACAATATATTGACATTGAGGGAGATTATTCTCAAAATTCAAAATGAGTATATAAGGTTCATAAGTCAACTCACCACCACGGAGATGGTAATCTACATGCATACATAAGCGCAAGAGATAGAATTACAGGTAGAGTTTACAGAGCTTTTGATGGGGAGGGTAATCCCGGTATAACATTTCTTGGATGAAATAAAGTTAAGAAAATTGGTAATATCTTTATAGAAAAGATTGCCAACGTCTCTCCTGAAGGAGCGAAAGTGAAAGCTAACCAAGCAGCCAAGGAAATCAATTCAGCATCATCAATCGATGAAAAAATAAACATTATTAAAAAATACAGTATGGAGTCATTCGAAGAATACTTTAAAGGTGATAATAGCCAAGTTGATTACCAAATTAATGCAGAAGAAAATAATGATGATATTAACCAATTACACTTAATTTTCAATGTTAAAGGTAAAATACAGAAAGATTTTAACATTGAAAACCAAACAACAGTTACCTTGAATCGTTTCTTCACAAACTTAAAAGTTGGTGACTACACATTCAACACAGTTGAAAGCAATTTTAAACATTACGCTAATGAATTATTAGCTTGAATAGGCGGAAATCAAAACGGAGGCCACCCTCAAGAACTTAAATTAAACGACTATTCTGACCAAGTCATGGATATTTTTAATGGCGAAGATTATTCAGATTTCAACGAAAAATCCGAAGCAGCAGGCGAACTAATTGAAGAATTAGTTTTCGAATTGCAAAATGTTTGAGGTGAATTAGATAAATATAAAAATATTCTGACAGAAGAAGAAAAATCGTCTGTAGTCAAAATATTTAATAATTACGATTTTGTTAAAAACGCGCGCATAGAAGGTACACTTCTTAAAAAAGCTAATGAAATTAGCAAATTAACTGAAGCTGATAAGCAAAAACAAGGAATCCAAGAACTTGCAGAATTAACTAAAAAACAATTATTAAATGGATGGGCTCTTTGTTTAAAAATGACACTAAGCAAAGCTGAAAAAAGAGCAGCCGAATATACCAAAGACAATATCAAACATACCATTTTACAAAGAATGATTTCAAAATCAAAAGAAATGATAGAAAATCAAAAATATAGTCACATCGACTATCAAAACATGATGGTTAATATTGACCATGAATTGGATAATTTCAAATTTGGTGACTTTGAAAGCCTAAATTTTGAACAATTAGTTGAAGTTATGAAAGATAACTTGGGATATTCAATTACCAAAGATTCAACAAATGATAACTTCACTTACGAAATAGACAGAAACGAAAACGTCCCTAAAGTCATTGACCACACCAATTCAGCGACAGAAGCTAAAGATTTTTCAGTTTTAGTAATTACAATAAAAGTAACTGATAAAAAAACTGGTATTGTTGAGCCAAAAACATTTAACATAATTTTTAAACACTCGGAGAACTAATAAAATGAAACAAAAATTTAAACTAATTATCGGAACAACATCTGCTTTTGCACCAATTATGGCACTAGCAGCTTCTTGTTCACAAACACAAAATTCAAAACCTGAACCAAAACCAAATACACAACAAGATTCAGAATTAACTGAAACTCAAAAAGTTAAAAAGATATTCGCAGAATTTATTGAAATTATTAACGAAATTAAGCAAAACTTTGGTTCAAACCAAGAACAATTCTTAAGCAAAAATACTAATTTCTCTGAATTTAGCAACAAATTCAGTTTGCTAACCAACGAAAACAATTCAGAATCTATCTCATCGTTAATTAAAAAATTTTCTGACATCACAACTGTCGGAAATTACATTCTAACTGAAGATGAATATGCCAATTGATTAGAAAGTGATAAAGAATTATATAAAGAATGATTTACAACTAATGCTGGTGTAGAATTGGTCAAAAATTCCCTAGGAATTATTGATGACGCTAAAATTCAAATCCAAACAAATACTAAAAAAATTGCCTTGGAAAATAACGCAAATTCAATTTGGGCCTTTCAAGATTACCTAAATGATCTAGGCAACAAAAATTTTGAAGATAAAACAATTCAAGAAAAATTAACTAAATTGAAAAACTTCTTTAGCGACTATATTTACAATGCAGAAAAATGAAATGAAGACCAACATGATTCTCTTCATGATGAACACAATCACGGTTCTGACAATCATACCCACACACACTCTCACGCAACATTAAACATATCTTTAAACTCGATTAGACAAAACAAAGAATTTATTCATGAATTTGTAGAAGTCATTGGTCTAAGAAAAGATTTTGAAAAATTAACAAATGAAAACAAACGTCAATATTGACTAACTAATTTATTTGATAAAATCAAATTCGATAAAGATAAACTTCTAAAAATTGCTGATGATGCCGAACAAGAATTAGAACAACACAGAAAATTAGCAATTAAAGCTCTTGACAAAATCAAAGAAATTGAAAATATAATTAATCCTAACTAACAACTTATCACACCGCCGGGTGTGATTTTTGTTTTATAAAATCCATTCAAAAAAACAAATTTTTAAACAAATTTTTATTTATTTCATAAAAAAATTATTTTTAAGGACTGATTTTGTCTGTTTTTTTGCGTAAAAATTAGCATTTATTGGATTTAATTATTTATTAACTTAATTATTAATGCAAAAATAACTAATCAATAGATGAATAGAGCTATTTATATACCGCTAAGAAGTTTCCATTTAAGTCTATAAAATAGGGTGTTCCGTAATTAATTTCATTTTAACGGGATTTTCAACCAATTTTTTAAAACGAACTAAAATCGAATTTTAAGGATTCAATTTATTCAAATTCAGCTGTGTCATTTTGGTCTAAAACACCAATAAATAATGATTTTTACTCAAAAAATACCCGAATTAGTTTTTTTTGGTTAATTTGGTAAAATAATTACATACAAATAAATGGGAGAAACTTATTATGAAAAAGAAAGTAATTAATATACTATTGGGGGGGGCTTGCTATCTACGGCTTTAGCAACCGGAGTTTCAGTAATCCAATCCAATAATTTTGTATTGAACAAAAAGGATTTCAAAGATAAAAAAAGTTATGAACTTTCTATCAAAGATATCGACGTTAGATTTTCTGGAAAACGTATTGATAAAAACAACATTGTTATAGAACACGGTGAAACCAAAAAAGATAAAGACGGTAACCCAATTAGTTACGTTATCATCAAAGTTGAAACAGAAAAAAACGGCAAGAAATTAACTGATGAATTTAAAATCGAGAAATTCAAAACATCAAAAGATGATTTTGAAAATAGTAATCTAACTATAGATGGTGATAAAACAAAAACACCTCAAGAATTCACAGATTCTATTAATGATAATAAAATTACGCCTAGACTAAATAATTTACGTAACGCTGTTATTTACAATGTTACATTTTCTGATGCTAAAGTTAGTCAAGATGGGGTAGACGTGCTGGTTACTATTACTGACAAAAACGATCAAAATGACAGTTTTTCTGGCGTGGTAACAATCAATAAAAATGAATTTAAAAATATTGAAAAATTAATAAAAGTTATTACAGATGCTGAAGATACTAAGAAAAAAATTGACTCAATTACTGGTGAAAATGGTAAAAAACCAGAAGTTATTAATGCTAAAAATGATTTAGATAAAGCTATCGAAGATGGCAAAAAAGTCAAAGATAATCCTAATTCAACTCAAGATGAAATCAATGATGCTGAGAAAAACATTAATGATGCTAATGAGAAAGCTAAAAAAGTTGTAGAAACCGTTGATAATAAGAACAAAACAGATAAAACTAATTTAGATAAAGTCATTACAGATGCTGAAGATACTAAGAAAAAAATTGACTCAATTACCGGTGAAGATGGTAAAAAACCAGAAGTTATTAATGCTAAAAATGATTTAGATAAAGCTATCGAAGATGGTAAAAAAGTCAAAGATAATTCTAATTCAACTCAAGATGAAATCAATGATGCCGAGAAAAACATTAATGATGCTAATGAGAAAGCTAAAAAAGTTGTAGAAACCGTTGATAATAAAGTTGATAAAACAAAACTAATTAATTCAACCAAAGAAGCAACCACTACCGCTGATACAATTAATAAATATTATTCAAAAGATAAAGATATCAAATATATTTCAGATACTGAAACTGACTTAAATAACGCCATCAAAGAAGCTGAAAAAGTCAAAAATAACGATGTCGCTACACAAAAAGAAGTTGATGAAGCAGAAAAAAATGTTGCTGATGCCAATAAGAAAGTAAAAGAAGCAATTAAAAACTTTGAGTACTGAATTAAATTAAAAAACAGTGTAGACGAAGCAACAAAAACAAAAGAAAAAATGGATGCTATCACCGGCACGCCAAAAACATGAGATCATGTTGTATCAGCCGAAAAAGAACTTGAAGAAAAATTGGTTGATGCTAATGTATATCTAAATATTCCTGACACTCCGTCATTTATGGTAAATAGAGCTGCTAGAGATTTGGAAGATGCTAATAAAACAGCTTTAATGGAATTAGAATATGTAAATAACGAAATAAAAAGTAAATGAAACGATTTAAATTCAGAAATTATTGATGCGGAGAAAACCGCAAAATTATTGGGTTATGTTAAAGGCGAATATCAACATTATCCAGATTACAAAACAATTTTATCTAAATTAAATAACTACTTAAAGATTGCTAAAGAAGTAGCTAATAATAATGATGCAAACTATGATTTACTAGTATCAACCAAAGAACGTTTATGAAGTTTAAATTCAAAAGGTAAAAATGTTTTATATTTAATTAATGATAAGATGGCATATACATATAACTCATTAGAAATAAATATTAATCATAAGGATGAAACTTTAGAAAAGATTGACAATTTAAGTGTAAATGTAAAGGATAAACCAGAAATTAAGCAAGCTAGAGAAAATTTAGTTAATAGTTACATTCAAGCCGAAAAAGTCCTTAATAAGATTAATTTAGTTCCCGAAAATACAGCTTATTCACTGGTGACCACATATGAAATAGGCGAATTGGAAAAAACATTATTAGAAATACGCGCCGCTGATATCAATTTCCGTAATCTATTAAGCAAAGCAGATATAACAAATCTAACTAATGCTGTTAGAAAAGCTAGACTTATATATGCACAATTAGACTCAAAAAGACATTCGCTACCGTCAACTGCGAAAAAATATAA
Source organism: Mycoplasma miroungigenitalium (assembly GCF_013008635.1). Lineage (NCBI taxonomy): Bacteria > Bacillati > Mycoplasmatota > Mollicutes > Mycoplasmatales > Mycoplasmataceae > Mycoplasma > Mycoplasma miroungigenitalium. The sequence continues at coordinate 804,668 of NZ_CP053096.1, read as the reverse complement.
AGAAATAGATGAATTTTTACCAGAATTTACAAAAGGTATTAATAAAACGCAAGAAATTTGTTTTGCAGAAAATAGTACTCAAAGTCAAATTAACGATGCTGAAGCAGAACTTAATAAGTTAATAACGACTGCAGAAAAATATTTAGACTGATTATTGAAATATTTAAGTAGTAATTTAGTAGATACATACGAATTAGATAACTCTATTAAAAACGCTGAAAAAACCAAAGAAAAACTTGACTCAATTACTGTCGAGGACGCTAATAAACCCGAAGTTGTTAATGCTAAGACTGAATTAAATAAAGCTTTAGATGATGCTAAAAAAATTAGAGATATTGATTTAAATTTAGAAATCAGAACTCAGGAAGATGTTGATAAGGCAACAACCAACCTAAACAGTGCTAACAACAAAGCAAAACAAGTTATTGAATCACTAAACAATCATACTAATACTGATAAAACTAAGTTAGACCAAGCAATTACTAATGCTGAAGATACTAAGAAAAAAATTGATGCTTTTACTGGTGAAAATGCAAGTAAACCAGAAGTTGTTGATGCTAAAAATAAGTTAAACAAAGCAATTGAGGATGCTAAAAACGTTAAAAATAACCCTAAAGCAACTCAAAGCCAAATTAATAATGCAGAAACCAACCTAAACAGTGCTAACAACAAAGCAAAACAAGTTATTGAATCACTAAACAATCCTGCTAATACTGATAAAGCTAAGTTAGACCAAGCAATTACTAATGCTGAAGATACTAAGAAAAAAATTGATGCTTTTACTGGTGAAAATGCAAGTAAACCAGAAGTTGTTGATGCTAAAAACAAGTTAAACAAAGCAATTGAGGATGCTAAAAACGTTAAAAATAACCCTAAAGCAACTCAAAGCCAAATTAATAATGCGACAAATGCTTTAAATAAAGCTAATGACAAAGCAAAACAAGTTATAGATTCAATAAACAATCAAATTAAAGCAGCCAAAGCTAAGTTAGACCAAGCAATTATTAATGCTGAAGATACTAAGAAAAAAATTGATGCTTTTACTGGTGAAAATGCAAGTAAACCAGAGGTTATTGATGCTAAAAACAAGTTAAACAAAGCAATTGAGGATGCTAAAAACGTTAAAAATAACCCTAAAGCAACTCAAAGCCAAATTAATAATGCGACAAATGCTTTAAATAAAGCTAATGACAAAGCAAAACAAGTTATAGATTCAATAAATAATCAAATTAAAGCAGCCAAAGCTAAGTTAGACCAAGCAATTACTAATGCTGAAGATACTAAGAAAAAAATTGATGCTTTTACTGGTGAAAATGCAAGTAAACCAGAAGTTGTTGATGCTAAAAACAAGTTAAACAAAGCAATTCAGGATGCTAAAAACGTTAAAAATAACCCTAAAGCAACTCAAAGCCAAATTAATAATGCGACAAATGCTTTAAATAAAGCTAATGACAAAGCAAAACAAGTTATAGATTCAATAAACAATCAAATTAAAGCAGCCAAAGCTAAGTTAGACCAAGCAATTACTAATGCTGAAGATACTAAGAAAAAAATTGATGCTTTTACTGGTGAAAATGCAAGTAAACCAGAGGTTGTTGATGCTAAAAACAAGTTAAACAAAGCAATTGAGGATGCTAAAAACGTTAAAAATAACCCTAAAGCAACTCAAAGCCAAATTAATAATGCGACAAATGCTTTAAATAAAGCTAATGACAAAGCAAAACAAGTTATAGATTCAATAAACAATCAAATTAAAGCAGCCAAAGCTAAGTTAGACCAAGCAATTACTAATGCTGAAGATACTAAGAAAAAAATTGATGCTTTTACTGGTGAAAATGCAAGTAAACAAGAAGTTGTTGATGCTAAAAACAAGTTAAACAAAGCGATTGAGGATGCTAAAAACGTTAAAAATAACCCTAAAGCAACTCAAAGCCAAATTAATAATGCGACAAATGCTTTAAATAAAGCTAATGACAAAGCAAAACAAGTTATAGATTCAATAAACAATCAAATTAAAGCAGCCAAAGCTAAGTTAGACCAAGCAATTACTAATGCTGAAGATACTAAGAAAAAAATTGATGCTTTTACTGGTGAAAATGCAAGTAAACCAGAGGTTATTGATGCTAAAAACAAGTTAAACAAAGCAATTGAGGATGCTAAAAACGTTAAAAATAACCCTAAAGCAACTCAAAGCCAAATTAATAATGCGACAAATGCTTTAAATAAAGCTAATGACAAAGCAAAACAAGTTATAGATTCAATAAATAATCAAATTAAAGCAGCCAAAGCTAAGTTAGACCAAGCAATTACTAATGCTGAAGATACTAAGAAAAAAATTGATGCTTTTACTGGTGAAAATGCAAGTAAACCAGAAGTTGTTGATGCTAAAAATAAGTTGAACAAAGCAATTGAGGATGCTAAAAACGTTAAAAATAACCCTAAAGCAACTCAAAGCCAAATTAATAATGCGACAAATGCTTTAAATAAAGCTAATGACAAAGCAAAACAAGTTATAGATTCAATAAATAATCAAATTAAAGCAGCCAAAGCTAAGTTAGACCAAGCAATTACTAATGCTGAAGATACTAAGAAAAAAATTGATGCTTTTACTGGTGAAAATGCAAGTAAACCAGAAGTTGTTGATGCTAAAAACAAGTTGAACAAAGCAATTCAGGATGCTAAAAACGTTAAAAATAACCCTAAAGCAACTCAAAGCGAAATTAATAATGCAGAAACCAACCTAAACAGTGCCAATAACAAAGCAAAACAAGTTATAGATCCAATAACGAAATTGGACATAGCAAAAGATCAACTTCGGGAAGTCTTTGAAGAAACGCAATATTATCTTGAAATATTTAACAAAATTCATGAAAATGAATGACATTCAACCGGTGGGATGTTGCCGATTTGATACAGTTATAATTATGAAGATTTTATTAAAAGTAAAAACGCAGCCGAAAGAGAATTAACAAACAAAAACGCTACCACCGTATCGCTAAACAATCATAGAAAAGACTTAGCAAGCCAAAATGAATGATTGGTAGAATGTTTAGAAGATTTTTTCACTTTTTTTAAGTGTATTCCAGTATTTAATAAAGTTATAGAATTAAAAAATAATCTTAAAAAAGATCAAAACTCTGCTAAGTATGCTCAAATCATAACCATGATTGAAAATAATGTGAAGGATATACGGGATTATATTATTAAACAAATTAATAAACCACCTTATGCTGATTCGAGTGATATATGACCATATTGAGACAATCATCCTAATACCAACAAAGCAGTCTGACTACCACTTAAAGTCTCATGAAAAGTAATTGATGATTTAACCACGTTATATGATAATGCCGTTAAAAGCAAAAAAGAAATAGATTCACAACGTCACTAAATTATTACTGCATTAAGTATAATTATCGAAGCTATTAACACTAAAAAACAAAAGTTTTACAAAGAAATTAAACAAACCAATTGTAAATTGCGGTTTTAAAGATTATTTAAATTAAATAACTTCACGATGCAAAAAGCCCGGAAATACTATCGAAGTTTTAATAGTTGTCAAAATTTATCCTTAAGTAACTTAAATTACCGCAATGATTAACTAAAGAATTATTCAATAAAATGCTAAATGGAAGCGACGACTTACATAAACCACAACAATAATTAAACTAATTGCGCAGCTAATGCTGCGTTTTTTGTTACGCATATAAAAACCAAGCCGTTTAATTGGCTTGAGTTTTTGAATTCTTTATCCATGTATTTAAGGCAGTAATTATAAAATGACTAATAATCGTTGATAAAATAGCCACTACAAGTGAAATAATTACTCTTAAAGAAATATTTAATGAAGTAAAGGAAGTAAAAATCATTGCTAAAAACATCAATCCTATTGGAACTATGTAAGTCATTGACTTCAAGTTAATTATTCTAAAGTAAATCAAAATAGCGCCCAAAGTTAATGAAACAATAAAAATGGCGAAAGGTACAAAAATAATAACTCAATAATTAAAAATCTTTTGACCTTGAAAATCTTTAGTACCTATTAGCCACATAATTAATAAAGGTAATACTTCCAGCAAAGAAATGAAAAATATTGCTCTTAAAGGTGCGTATTTATTCATAATGTACTTTTTGTTTGTTTAACATTGAAATAAATTCATCTAAAGTTACGGTATTGGTTTCGTTTTCACCGTATTTTCTATATGAAATTGTTTTATCCTTAGTTTCTTGTTCACCAAGAATAACTTGATATTTAGATTTAGAAATTTGTGCTTCACGAATCTTTTTGTTCAAACGTTCATCGCGATCATCTAATTTTACACGGAAATCATGAGCAAATAACTCATTAGTAATTTGTTGAGCGTATTCAATATTTTCCTCTAGATTTACTGGAATGACTGTAATTTGTTTTGGAGCCAATCAGAAAGGCAATACTCCTTTAGTTTGTTCGAGCAAGATGGCAACAAAACGTTCGTAAGTACCGATTAGACCACGGTGAATCATTACTGGACGAGCGTCAGCACCGTTTTTATCTGTATATTTAAGGTCAAATTTCATTGGTTGTAAAAAGTCCAGTTGAATTGTTGCTACAGTGATTTCATGACCTAGCGCAGTGTGAATTTGAATATCAATTTTAGGCCCATAGAATGCAGCTTCGCCAGGAATAGCTTCATATTTAACATTTAACGAATCAAGAGCGTCTTTAAGCATCTTTTCGCTTTTTTGTCACATTTGTTCATCATCGAAATATTTTTCTTTATCTTGAGGGTCTCTTAAAGAAAGAGAAATAAAGCTAATTTGTGTTTTGAATAATTTTAAGGTTTCATCGATTTGACTATACATACGGACAATTTCATCATAAATTTGATCTTCGCGCACATACAAGTGACCTTCAGTTAGCAACATACCTCTCACACGTTCCAAACCAGTTAAGGCTCCTGATTTTTCATAACGGTACAACATTGATTGTTCAGAATATCTAATTGGTAAATCACGGTAAGACCTTTTTTCTAAACCATAACAAACGTTGTGGTGCGGACAAGTCATTGGTCTAGGAATTAAACGTTCATTTTCAACTATTAACGGTGCGAACATGTCATCTTTATAGTGTGCTAAGTGACCAGAAATACGATAAAGTTCTTCATTACCAAAATGAGGCGTTAAAACTTCAGTGAAACCGTATTTACGATCCATTTTTAATACTAAATTTCTAATTTCATTGTGAATATACATTCCATCTTCTAATCAAATTGGAAAACCTTGACCTGTTAATGGGTGCAAGGCAAAGATTTTAAGGTCTTTACCTATTTTTCGGTGGTCACGCTCTTTACGATCTTTTAGCAATTCTAAATAATTATCTAATTCTTGTTTAGATTCTCATGATGTTCCATAAATACGTGTTAGTTGAATATTATCTGAGTTCCCTCGTCAATAAGCACCGGCCAATGATAATAATTTGAAATTTTTCAGATTCTTTGTGCTTTCAATATGACCTCCAGCACATAAATCTTTAAAAACTATTTCGTGATTCAACGGATCTTGCAAGGCGTAAAATGTAATAGTTTCACCGCGTTGTTTTAATTCGTCATAAAGTTCTTTTTTATATGGTTTATCAGTAAAATCATATTCAGATTCAGGAATTTGAATAGTTACTAAATTACGCGATGATAATTTTTTCATCAATTTTTCAATCTTGTTTAATTCTTGGTCACTGATTGCTTCAGGGAATTCAAAATCATAATAGAATCCTTCATCAGTAGCTGGACCAAATCCCAATTTAACACCAGGATATAGTTTTTCAACAGCTGCGCCTAAAAGATGCGAACATGTATGGTTTAATAATTTATTTGCTTGTACTTTCATTTTTACCTCTAATTAAAGCCCATCTTATGAGCTAGTTCCTTTACTATTGGACCACAAATTTCTTTAGCTTTCAGTGCTCCTTGCTTAGTAACTTCATCTATTTGTTGTTTTGCAATTTCATAGTTTTTTTGTATCTTGATTAATTCATTTTTTACAATCTCGGCAACGGCAGTTTTAAATTCAACATAATTAGCATTAGTGAATTTTTCTTCAGCTTCTTTTAAAGTTATTTCAGCTAGTGATGCGTAAATATTTAATAGATTTAACACGCCAGGCTTATCTTCTGAAATATAAACCTTATTTTCAGAATCGGTTACTGCTTTCATAATTTTCTTGTAGGCCAATTCAGGGTCATCATGTAAGTAGATTGTACCTTTTGTTGATTTATCACTTTTAGACATTTTTGATTCAGGGTTGGTTAGTGATTTGATTCTGGCGCCAACCGGTGGGATTACACCATTTGGGATTTTAAATCTAGTTTTATATTTTTTATTTAATCTTTCGCCAATTGTTCTGGTTAATTCTAAATGTTGTTTTTGATCCTCACCAATAGGCACTACATCCGCATTATAAATCAATATATCGGCTGCCATTAAAACAGGATACATCAATAAACCAACCGGTATTTTTTCAGTACCATTATCTTGTTTTTCTAATTTCTGCGCTTTATCTTTAAATTGAGTCATACGATTTAATTCACCAAGAGATACTTCTGACGTCATTAATCATTGCGCGTATGCGTGTTCGTATAAATCTGACTGATAAAATATATTAGCTTTCTTCGGATCCAAACCACAAGCAAGATACATTGTCACTATTTCCCTACGAGCTTGTAAATTTTCTTTTGGATTTACGGCACCGGTTGTCAGTCCATGTAAATCTGCTACAAAGTAATATGCATCGTAATCCTCTTGCATTTTAACAAAGTTTTTTAAAGCTCCGATGTAATTACCAAGAGTTAAATCACCAGTTGGTTTAATGCCACTAATTAAACGTTGTTTCATCAGCACCCCCATTAAATTCATAAATATAATTGTAAATTATATTACAATGTTACCATTAAGCTAATTAATATTAATAGAAATACCTATTAGTATTAAAGTTTTGTTTTTAATCAATCATCGCAAAACTACCAATTGTAGATATTATTCATTAGTATGAAATTTACGAATTATATTGAAATTAGGGTAAAAGAGTTTTATCACTAATTTAAATTTAACAAAATGATTCTTTATTAAGAGTATGGATAAAACTGTTGGTATAATAGTTACATGACAAAAAAAGATAAATTTATTATTGCAATGTTAACAATTTTTACACTTGGTTTTTGTTGACTATATTGATCTCAAAAAAACAAAAAACAAGCCCTTGTTTTACAAGGGAAAGAAAATGTGAAAATTTCGTTCAATCAATCCAATGAATTAGTTAATCTTTTGGGCGGAGATGGTAATATACTTAATCTAGAAGCTAAAGGCTCGAAATTAATAATTGAAGTTTTAAATAAAGAAAATGTTATGTTAGCTAAAATCTTAGAAAAAAACATTGCCACAGGTGCGTTCGTAAACGCAAATAAAGTAACATTAATAATGGGCGAGCATGCAGCGGCATATGCCAAATCGATGACTATCTAATAATTAATCTTGAATTATTTCAAGATTTTTTTACCAAAATACACGTTTAACACTAAAAATAGACAAATAAAATAGGGCTATCCCCTATTAAATTATTTAAGATTTAAAGACCCATGAGTGTGGAAACAAAGAATTAAAATCGTAAATATGATTCCTAAGAAAAACATAATTAAAGTAATAATCCATTTATGTTTTTTCATATTATTGTGGTAAAACTCAGGTAAAAATTCAATCATAGCTGTAAATACCATTACACTACCCACAACTGACATAATAAATGCTTTCAATCATGGAATTGTATCGATTAAATCGCCTCCAAACAAACCAATAAAAATAAATGGAATTATTAATGATAGCGCGCCAATCGAATTCAATACTGCAAAAACTGGTTTAATACCCATTTCACGTTGACGATAGAAAAAGACAACTTCTTCAGGTATTGTGTGTAATACGAAAGAAACAAAGAACGCAACTGATATAGCATTTACATTCGAGTAAACAATTAAGTTATTTAAACTGATACCAATTAATAATCCCTCGGGAATTCTGTGTCCTAAAAGTAGAATTAATGCGGTTCATTTGTTTTTAACTTTAGGGTTACTTTCTTTAACATCTGCAATATCATTTTTATTTCAAATATGATCTGCGTGAGTATGTTGATGTTGATGTTCGCCCACATGGTGACCCTCTTCATGAGTGTGGACGAAAACAGAGTTGTTTAGCTTATATTTTTTCTTGATTGTGCTGTAAACTACAAATTTTATTGTGAATGCACTAATAATACCTAACAAAGCACCGCCAACAATTACCAGAATATTGTATAAATAAATATTTTTTGGTGGAATATTGGTCCCTTTTAAACCGGCACCGGTACTTGTTATTTCAATCGCTTCTCTTAAGTAACCAAAAGAACCAAGAATTATAAACATACCAGTAATAAACGAATATAAGTAAATCGAAAATTCTTTTTTAGGTTTTTTGATAATTAGTGGGACAATAGTGGCGACCAAAATTGGGATGCAAAGTAGAATTATTGAAACAATCAGACCAAAAATGAATTTCGAAATTGATTCACTTGCGTGAGTATAAGAGAGGGCGTTATTCAACCAAGTATAGAGTTGATTTAATTTATTATCCATTATTTTTCTCCAAATCTAACTCAAAATTGTGTGTAAAGTAATAAAGGGGCTCACTGGGTTTCTTTGAATCGAAGTTTTTTGATGCAAATTTAGCTTTAAAAGTTAATTTATTATTTTCTAATTTTATAAAGGAATTATCACCTTCTATTAATTGCATTTCAAAACGCAACACTTTTGTATGATCTTTAAACACATCATTAATTATTTCTTCATGAATGTGATCATAGGCACCACCGGCAACATCCCACCCAGAGTGCGGGCGAGTAGCAACAAGCGATATTCTGAGTTTATTTTGAATAAATTTTTCAGCATCTTGCTTGGTTTTGATGTCTTTAATTTCGGGAATAATAATATTTTCTATAGCTTTACTTGAATAATTTTGTTTAAAAGTAACTTTAATAGTTTCGGTCTTAATATTTTTGGGATTTGAAATTGTTGTTTCAAAATCACTGAAATTTCAATCATCAGCATGTTCATTAAATGTACCATCTAAGCAACTTGCAGATAAGGCAACGGGGCAAAAAATTGAAATTGGAGTTAAAAACATCAGTATTTTTTTCATTTTTATTCCTTTCAGTCAAAATAATCAATGATATTATTTTGATTTTTTAAATTCTTTTGTGAATTTTTTAATAAATAATCAATATTAGTATTGACTATATTATAGTTACTTATCTGTTTGTTAATCTTAGTGAAGTCAGTACCATTGAACCCATACCATTTTATGATTTTGTTGCGATTAAAGTCATTTAACATAGAATTTTTATTTTTATCCAAAAAATCAACCTTAAGCAATACACAACCGGGTTCATTACTTAATCCTAAATATTTTACATTAATATCGTCAATTAAATCATTCTTATTATTACCATTACCAATTAGATATTTAAATACATCGATTCCTAATTTAGTTTTTAATTGTTCAATTAAAATAGTATTATGTTCTACATTGTGAGCTTCATATTTCGTCATAACTCTATTGTTGAATAAAGTTAGATTATCTTTTAATTTGTAAACTTGTAAACTTAGTAGTTTTAACAGCATTTTTTCATAGAACTCATTAGGGTCGATAACTTTAGTTATTTTATTTATCTTTCCCTTACCCAAATTCTCATCTCAGCCGTATCCGTAAATATTATTACTATTTCAATCTGTGTTTAGGTTTGTTTTATATCCGGCAAAAGTATGGTAGTGCGAATTAATGTCGATTGAATATCATTTATAAAATTTAATTGATCCGTCTAGTTTAGTAACCTTAATTTTCAACTCAATTAATGACAATGAATCATTTAGATATTTCTCATTAATTTTCTTATCAACGATTTCATATTTCAAATCAACATTTTTCCGGTGTTCTGGCACCACTATTTCAAAGTACTTTTCATCATTTTTTAAGAATCATAAAAATGATCTAGCACTAACTTTATTGTATAAATAAGTCGGATTGACATATAACTCATATTGATTGTTTTCTAAAGATAAAGGATTAATATATTTTAGTATCGTAATATCATCATAGAAAACATTGACATATTCATTGAATAAAACCTCATTATCATCAATATCTAAAGTGTGTTTAAAATCACTAATTGAATTATAATCCCTAAATAATGAATTATATTTTTTCACATTATCATCATTGTAAGGAATTAAATAATCCTGATTTAATTGTCCAATAATGAATTTTTGATTTCTTAATTTTTCGCTGAGCAATGATTTACCATCAGCATCCAGAAAATTAATAGTTACAACAGGTGCGTTTTTATGATATCTCCCCTCATTTGATTCAATAAAATTAACGACTGAAATTTTTACCTTTTGAATTGGTTTTAAACTACCAAAGTCAAATCTTTTAAGTTCAAATAATATTAAATCTTCTCAGTAACTAATTTGTTCTTTGTTTTTAACTCAAGCCTTCGCTCTGATTCAGTTAGGAGTTATAAAATTTGGTATAGTGATATTTAATTGATCATTAATTGTTGATGTGGAAATTCTTTTAATGATGCTATTAATATCTGGAAAGTCAATATTTAAATCTTGGTCAAAGATATAATCATAATGTTCGAATAAAAGATCGTAATTGTCAATGGTCGACTTGTTTTTATCGACCATAATATATTTCCAATTTTGTACTTTGTCATTGATTAAATGTAAACCTAATTTAGCTATGGGTTTGTAATTCAAATACTTATAAAGTGATAAATGTTTGTTTTTTGTTTTAACTAAAATATCATTGTCTTTAAAAGTTATATCAGATGAATTAAGTTTGTCAGATTTCGCATTAAGTAAAGGACGAAATTTATTCAATATTTTAAGTTGTTCAATAGTAAATTTATTTAAAATAGATTCATTAGTATTCAACCCATATTTTAACTCTTTGTTAATCTTAACGTCAAAATCATTATTACAGCTGGCTGCAATAATACAAGGACTTATTAAAAAAGGTATAATGGTTAAATTTTTAATTTTCATAATCTTCTTTCGACACCGTGATATCCTCAAAGTATATTAAATTATCATCACGTGTTGGTTTATGTATTCACGATTGAACGAGTTCATATTTAAAATCGTCTAAGTCAACATTATTTTTGGTGTTATATGTAGGTGTTAATAATATTTTTAATTCAGTAATCATATTAATAATGTCGTAGTAATTAAATTTAGAATGTAACTTAAAAGCAAATTCACTCATATTTGATTCATAATCAGCCGGTTCCCAATTATTAACAGTTTCTAAAATCTGTTGGGGATTTATTTTAAAATATTCAGCAAAAAATTCTTTAAACTTAATCAAATATTTAAACTTCATATTCTCAATATAAGGCAGTGAATTTATAAAATTTTTATTATCTAGAGTTAATAATTGAATGAAGAAGTCAATTGTGTTATTGGCATTAAATGTTATTTTTTCATAATAATCATCGACAGTTTTATCATTAGTATCAACTATTTTTATAATTAATCTCTCATCAATTTCTGAAAATATTTCATTTATCACTTCTAAGGTCTTGAAATCAAACGCTTTAATATCGAAAGGTATAATCATTGTAATTGTTTGTTTTGATGACAAATTGTAATCATGATAAAACTTATTCAGCAACATATTAATATTATTTTTAATTTCATCAAATCAACGAGATTTTAATTGAATTTTTAAATCTAAATAACTATCTTTCTTGTAATAATCTTCTTTTAAAATTTGTGAATAATACTCAATTTTCTGTGATTTCGTAAAAATTACCGACTTATTTAAATGATCTATTGCATCCAGTATCCTAATATAGTTAGTATTTTTTGCATTAGAAATCAAGGCGTTAGGCGAAATTAAATTATCATAATATTGTGTCTTATATAGGTTGAAATTTAAAGTGAACTTGTTTATTATTTGTTGTAAATTATTTCTTAACTCAAAACCTCTACCATTATAAAAAGCTGATTCGTTTTTACTGATTCCATCAAACTCATACATGAATTTATCATATAAATCTATATCACCAATATTTGATAAAGTTTTAAATCTAGGCAATAACACATTTATTGAAGAATTGTTTTTAGTTTGAACTATATTCAATTTGACACCATTAATTTGTGATTTAAAATCCCGTATGTATTTGTTTTGTTGTAAATTATCAAATTTATCTATAGTTTGAGATGTAATTAAACCCTGTTCATATTCATTCATCAAGTGAATTCTATGAGTTTGCAATTCAACACTTCCTACAGGATTATATTTCAAAATAACTTTTTTGAGATCCTGATGCAAATTTGCAATATACTCCGTATGTTTTAAGTCATTAATTATTAAACTATATGCGCCAGCAGATCATTCATTATCTCTATAAGCAGTAAAGATTTTATTGTTAGCAAGTTCATTTAATAATAAGTCAACATTGGTTACTTCTGCCATATTAAATTTAAATTCACTATCAGAAAAATTATTATTTAAAACTAAGCTGTCTTTAATATCAAAACCTAATAATGATAAATGTTTAAGATTTTTTCTAGTTAAATTAGCTGCTTTGATTGATTTGAGCACATCTAATCCTGTAACTTTTGAGTTTGTTTTTTGACCTTTATCAAATCAAAATAAATCGGATTTAATATGAAAAATGACTTGTTTAGAATTCAATAAACAATTTGTGAAATTTTCTGAATTGATTGACTTAGGATTAGCCGAAACTAAATTGTAAATATAATTCTTATACCCACGGTTAATGTCGACCTTTGTTAACTTGCTAGGGTTCTTAAATTCATCTTCAGAGTCTGTATCAAAAAGACGTATTTGGCCATCATTAGTTATTATCGTTATTTTGTCAATAATTCCAAATTTACGGAATTTTCCAACTATTCCATTTTTTTCAAAATATTTATTTAAATAATCATATTTTGCTTCGCCAACAAATTTATATCTGAATATATAATTGCCAACCAACGAGTCATGTAAAGTGTTTTTATAATCTCAAACACCACCTGTTTTAGGTAGATTTAAATATGTATCATTGACACCATTTTTTTCCAGAACATACACATTTTTAGCAATATTTTGTCTCGTTGTGCATCCCAGTACAGTTAAAGGAATTACACATAAAGGTAATATTGCTGATAAATATCTTTTACTCATCTGACCCCCTAAAATTTATATAACTATTATTCAAACCGAATGCAAGAAATTTAAATCCAAACATTAATCCAGTTATTAATACAAATAGAGTCACCAAATATCAAGGATTAATCGAAATTAAATCTAATGCTTCTTTAATTACAGTACCAAGGGTTAGTGTTGATGTATCAATCGAAAAAATTGATATTGCAGTATATGCTAAGAAAATCAAACTTAATTGTTCGGTGGCTTGAATTAATTGATGAAGAAATACTGGTTTAAAAACTGTTCTGATTAGTAAATCAAAGTTACTAAAACCGACAGATTTATCAGCATTGATAAATTCATTTTCTAGTATTTCACATGTTTTTTGATAGGAACTAATAAATAATGTTATTGTAGAAATTACAGAAAAAATTATTATTGCATTTACAACGGTATTTTTAACTAATAAAAAGACGATTACCGAGATGAAGATATAAGGTATCAAAGCAAACGTTGAAAAAATTTTTTCGATAATTTGAGAGATAGATTTTTTAAAATAGATTGCAGTTAAAGAACCTAAAATAATTGATAAAAATACAGATATAACTGCAGCCGAAACTGAAATTATGATTAAATTAATTAATGTTGAAATCAATCTAGCGAAAATATCAATACCTTGTGAATTGGTTCCTAATAAGTGGAGTTTAGTATCACCAAATATTTTATATGCGTTAAAGGTAACGGAATAAGATATCAGTCCGTCTTTATCGTCAATGATTTTATCTATAAATACTGAATCCTTATTGTATTTAGCAAATTCTCGAAACACATTAAGTTCATCACTTTCGGGCAAAATCAAAGTTTTTCATGGTCTTAATGAACTAGGTAATTCGGAATTAAGTGAGTAAGCATCATTGATAGTTTTATATGAACTAGCACTATAAAATAATAACGATGAAATTAAGAATATGGAGATCAATAATAAAACTATTAAAGAAATAATCGAAAGTTTTGATGAGAAAAATTTTCTTCAATATCTTCTATTAGAAGAAACAGGAACAACTGTTCCAACTTGTTTGGATGGATGTTTACCAAAATCAAAATTATTTATTTGTTTCATTTTAAACCTCCAATTCTATAGTTTTTAACTATTTTGGATGTATCCAAAAAATAAATAGACAATTCACAAACAGCTTTAATCAAGCCAATCACTGAAATATTAATCAAAATTGAAAACATTAATAAATTAAAATATTGTGGCTGGCCTAAATATTGAAAAATAAACGATTGACCAGGGGCATAAAAGAAACGTTCAAGAATCATTGCATATGTCGTTAAGAAAATATAGAATAGCACAATATTTTGAAGCGCTTTTACGATTCAATTTCTTATAACCACAGTAACAAAAATTTTATATTGACTGAAACCGTTTGCGCGAGATCAAGCGTAATATTCACTTTGTAAAATTTCTTTTAGAATAGGATAATTAATTGCGACCACTAATGGTGTAATAACAATAGTTAAAATTAATATTGGAACAATTAATGACAAGAATGTTAATCAAAAACTGTTGAAATAAGTATCAATATAAATACTTGGCAACCCAACTAATTTATTAAAACCGATAGCTATCGGTCCTAAAATAAATATAGGTACCGAACTAAATATAAAAATTAAGATATTTAAAGTACTAGTTATTGCATTTTTATTATTTTTTGCTAATTTATATGATATTGCAAAACCAATATTGAAGCTTATTGCAAAACTTATTAAAACAACTAATAATGTGAAATTAAAGTAAGGAACATAGACATCAAAAACAGAAATACTTGAAGAATTTACTTCAATATTCCCATAATTAAAACTTAAAATACTTCTCAAAAATTCAAATCCAAATTTAGTTTGATAATCCGTTACCAAACTATAACCTAATGCTCAATGGATTAATAACATAGCAAGCACTATGACTATAAAATTAATTGCTATGTTCTTTAAAATGTATATTAAATAATTTAGAAATTTCATTTAGTCCGTTTCTACATATAGTTATTATATTAAATATTTAATATATTATCAATTTAATATTAATATTTATTTAAAATAACAAAAAAACAACCGCAATTAGCTATTTACGATTGTTTTTAGCTTTAGTTTTGAGATAAATTGTAATAAAAAGTAAGACTAAAATTATTAAACTGATAGCGCTAGATGTGATTATAATTGTGTTTTTATTAAACTTTTTTTGAACCTTTTTTTGTTTAATTTCCAAAACATGACGATTACTATTCTTAGGTCGCTGTTTGTTTTTATCACCGTCGCTAATCTCAATGATATTTACTTTGTTATTATTGTTTTGTTTAACATGTGACACATCGTTTTGTTTATTTGGATTATCAGTCACTTCTTTATTAGGAATCGAATTACCTTCTTTTGATTCACTATTTTGTATGGAATCATTTAAATTTGGCTTCACAATTAGTGGGTACACTATTTTTTCAATATGCAATAAATTACTTATATAAATATTTGTGTTTTCGGTAGGCTCGATTCGAGCTCGAATATAAAATTCGTCTAGTTTATTAATATCCTCTTGACTAATCTTATTTTTTGCATCAGAATCTGAATAAAATTCAAATATTACCGGTAAATCTAAATCATTTTTAGCTGTGATAAAATTTTTATTTACAGCAACATAAAATAAGTATGGAGTGGACTTATTTATCGTAAAATTTTTATAAATAACACCTTCAAATTTACCTATGCCTATTATCTTTATTGTTCCAATACCTGCATTCTTATTATTTTCATACTCTACTATAAAATCAGTGTTTCTAGTTAAAATTAACCCATTTAATTCAATACTCACTTTAGGTGTCAATTCTTTATTTACATATTCAAATGAATTATTTTCTAAAATAATATTAGCATTAGAAATATTAATTGGAATAACACTCGATTTAATCTTATCAACATCTCTAAACTCTAACCATAGAGCGTTAAAACTTTGATCAATTTCTTTAACTATTGGTAAGGGTGCATTTTTGACTAAAACAGTTCTGAAATAAGTTTGACGGAGATTGTATACATCGGCGCCTGTATATTTCAGTATTTGTTCAGTGTTGAAACCGTCATGTATTTTCTGGTCTGGATTGCTTCATCATAACCCGAATTTAGTTAAATTTAAATCTCCAAATTTATCTATATTTTTATCTGTTTGAATATACAAGATTTTATTCTCGTAATCAAATATTGAATTTGGAATATTAGTTAAATCTGGGTTTAAACCAACTTTTATACCGTAATAATTTTCGTTTCCTCCGCCATATTCTCCAAGACCTTTAACTTTAACTACACCATATCCAATAATATTATTATCATGATAATTTGACCCTTTATTTCCATAAAGATGTTCCTCAACAGTGAAATCATAATCATATTTGTATCTTAATAATTTACCACCATAATATACTTTTGGAATAGATTTGAATGTATCTTTATTATGTCTCAATACATTTTGTTCTAATAACACTCTTGAATATTTAAGGTCCTTTACAACAGAAGTATTAAGAATTGCTTTATTGACCGTATAAGCTTTAATTCTGGCGCTGTAATTATCGTTTGCACCAATTAAACCATTTTCTCATTTTCCGTTTAAATAATAGTATGACAAGTCATTTGTTGATTTTTCATTAGACCACAGAATTACAGCATTATTCGCACTATTTTTAACCTCAACGACAACACTGAAATACTGACCCTGAACCAATTCTATTTCTTTATCTAATTCAATAGTTCTCACACCACCGTGCCTAAAATGTTTTGTTTGTTCCACAACTAATTTCGATTCATCAATAGGGTTATTTATAGAATCTTTAGGATTCGCTTTATTGGCTTTTATATTGTTATAAATCTTAACTGAAACATCGAACTCACTTGGTTTTTCGTCATACGACTGAAATGCAACATTAATTGCTTTTAAATACTCTTTCCTGTCTGGTAAATTATTCAAAACAGGGAAGATATTAGCTGCTTTAGATATTTTTTCGCCGTTTGGAGATTCAACGCCTAAACTCATACCGTCATAGTGATATAAATTATCGTATTTAGAACTAGACACGTAATTATAAGAGTAAACTTTACGAATAGGCAATTCATAAGAAATATATGCAAAACCCTGATCGTGAAAATGTGTGCCTCATGAATTTTTAATTATTCACGCACCGTTTTTAATTGGTTGCTGAGAGAAATTCTCCTTTGCAACGTCATCATCTCAACCAATAATTGTGCTAACATGGTCTGTATCGGTATCATTGTGATTTATAAATTTTCCTGTTTCACCCAAACCTTTTCAGCTTATAGTTGCTGATCCATATTTGGCTACTGCCATTTTAATATCAGAAATGTTATCTCTATCCAGTTGAATTAAATCAGTAATTTTAGCAATAGGTTCTTGGTTTTTTTCGTTGAATAAATCATTTTTTGAATCAACTTGAATGATTGGACTGTTTCAATTAAATAGTGTCAATCCAGATAATAAAGAATGTTCTGCGCTGTCTCACTTCACATTCTTGGTAATATCGTCGGTTGTTAATCCTGTGTAATCAATGTTGCGACCACGATTTTTATGATAATAAGCAAAATTCTTTTCATTCAAATCGAGTTCCTTATCATCTTGATTTACATATAACCCTTTTAATAGAATATTAGTTTCAGCTGCCGACATTTGCGCATAAGATCAACAAATGTCTTGACTTTCTTGATTTTTAACAGATGTTACAATGCCATAATCTCTTGAATCAAAACGTTTAAGTTTAGACAATTGATATGGATTGGCTTTTCTTAGTTCTTCCAATGTTTTAGGTGGCAAAATATCAGTTTGATCATGAGAAAAACTGGCAGAAATAACACCCAAAGGTAAAGTTGATACCAATGGTAATAATCATTTAGAAAAAAATAATTTCTTAATTTTCTTTATCATTTTCTATTTCCTTGATCATACATTTAATACTAAACATTTGAATTTTAAACTAATAATTAAATCTTAATAAAAAAATAACAACTAATAATTTAACTAAATTAGTCGTTATTTTTCCTAAAACAAAACAAAAATGAGTGTTTTGGTAAATTATTTTTCGTAATTCTTAGCGAATTTACATTTTGGGAAATTGGGACAACCAATGAATTTATTGCCATATCTGTTTTTTCTAATGATAAGTTCCGCTCCATCTTGTGGACATTTTTCGTTAGCAAATTCGTATGAAATTGTTGTGTGTTCCATTGTTTTTTCAGCTTCATCATAAACTCTATTGAAGTTGTCTCAAAACTCTTGCATAACCGGTTTCAAATCAACTTTGCTCTGAGCGATTAAGTCCAACTCTTCTTCAACTTGAGCAGTGTAACCTTCCTCGATTATTTTTGGGAATGATTCAGTTAATTTGTCCATAACGATACGACCAAATTCAGTAGGATGTAGAGCCCCGTTAATATTTTCAGCATATTCACGATCTAGAACAATTTTTACTGTTGAAGCAAATGTTGAGGGACGTCCAACTTTTATATTATCCAAAGCTTCGATCAATGAACCTTCACTATATCTTGAAGGTGGGTTTGTTTGGTGATCGGTTACTTCAAATTTCTCAACCGAAATCACTTGACCTTCACTGTAATTAGGATCTTCAACTTCTTCGCGTTCACCTTTAACTACGTAATAACCATTAAACAAAATTTTAGAGGTTGTTAATCTAAATTTCAAACCTTGTTTATCAAAAACATAAGCTTTAGACATTCTAATAGGTACATTAATTAATGCTTGTAGTGTGTGTTCATAAATTAATTTATAAACTTGGTAGTCATAATTATTTAATTTAAACTTATTTTTTGCTTCTTCAGGAGTTAATGTAATGTCTGTAGGTCTAATAGCTTCGTGGGCGTCTTGATCACCCGAAAAACCTTTGATTTCCTCTGAAACATATTCTTTACCATATTTAATTTTAATATATTTACGTGCGTTATCTATAAAATATTGACTTAATCTAGTCGAATCTGTACGTGGATAACTAATTAAACCGCCATCTCCATATCCTTCATATAAATTTTGAGCTGCTCTTTGTGTTGATTGCGAAGAAAAAGGTGATTTTTTATATAAAACAGCTTGTTTTAATGGTGTTATAGCGCCCATTTTTTTTCTTGTTTCTTTTATGCTTTCAACAACTAATGAATTTGGTTGTGCAAATATTTTTTCAGATATTTCATCCTTTTCTTCTGGATAAATTCAATCTTTTTCACCGCTTGGGTTACTATCATTGTAATAATCTGCCTTGAAATTTTCATTGATGTAAGCACAAGCTTTATGATAATCTCTTGGAATAAAAGCTTCAATTAATTTTTCTCTATCAACAATTAATTTCAATGCTATCGATTGAACTCTACCAGCTGATGGTTTTGTCGGAGAGTTAGAAAGTTTTTGTTTCATTAATTTGCTTAGTTTGAAACCAATAATTCTATCCAACATACGACGTGCTTTTTGGGCATCGATTAATGCTTCATCAAGTTTTCCTGGGTGTGAAATAGCTTTTAAAATTGCATCTTTGGTTATTTCATTGTATTTAATACGAGAGTATTTATCCTGAATGTCTAAATACTTAACCAAGTGATCTCCGATAGCTTCTCCTTCTCGGTCAGGGTCAGTTGCAATGAAAACCTCATCAGCTTTTTTAACGGCTGACTTAAGTTTTTTAACAGTGCTTTTTTTTGTAGAATCAATCACATATACAGGTTCTCATTCATCAATCTTAATACCCATGATTGTATTGCCAATTGTTCTGGTTGAAAGTTTAGCAATATGGCCAACTGATGCTAGAACATCAAAATCATCTCCTAAATATTTTTTTATGGTTGCCACTTTATTTGGCGATTCAACAATAACTAATTTACTCATAATATTAAATTTACCACATAATTTAACTTTGTATATTAAGTTTGCTAAAAAAAGCTTATAAATTTAAATAGAATTGCATTTTAATGATTTTACGTTTCAACCATATTAAACAGTCAGTATTTTTACAAAAAACACTGAAAAATAACTCAAATAAGTGTATAGAAAATTTAGATTCGGAACGTATAAAAATCTATTATTTACATCGAAAATATTAATTAATAATATTGATTTTGTTTTTTTAAATCTTAATATATAATAACCATGAGTAAATATTAATTACTCCTTGGTCGTATGACCCAGATGTCCATAAGGAGGATAAAATGCATAAATATGAAATTATGATGCTCCTAGATCCTAAAGCTAACCACGAAATTGGATTCGAGTTAGTTGAAAGTGTCTTTGGAAAATCAAACATCATTAAGGCAGAAAAACTAGAAAACACAACTCTAGCTTATCCAGTAAACCATTCAACACAAGGACAATATCTTTTAATTCAACTAAACGGAGAAGCTTCATTAGTGGCTGAATTCGTTCGTCGTTCAAATATCTCTAAAGAAATTTGAAGACAATTAGTTATCAATTTAGATACAGAAAAAGGTTTAGGCAAAGAAAGAAAGACTTGAGCTGGCAAAAAAGTTTATAATCCAGCCGAAAAATCTGAAAGAAGACCTTTCAAAAAATCTTACGATGCAGAATCAAAAGTTGAAAGAAAACCTAGAACACCAAAAGCTGAAAAAGCTGAATAATTAACCAATTAGAAATGAGGAAATATGAATAAAGTATTACTGGTTGGAAGAATCGCTAACGATATTAGAGGTTTTACTACCCCTAGTGGCGTTAATTGATGTAGAACTTCTGTCGCAGTTACAAGAAGAACAAATTCAACCGAACCAATTACAGATTTTATACCATTAGTAGCCTGAAGAGCCACCGCTGATTTTATGTCAAAATACTTGACAAAAGGATCGTTAGTGTCTATTGAAGGTTCATTTACGACAGGTTCATACAATGGCCAAAATGGAGTTGTTAGAACCTATGAAGTTACAGTTGAAACAATTAACTCTTTGGAATCTCGTCAACAACGTGAAAGAAGAGCAGCAGATACTTCAAACATCGATAATTCATTTAATCCTCAAAGAAATCAAACTACATTTAGTGGATCATCAAAACCTACATCAAATTATAGCGCTACAGATACACAGGTATTTAATACACCAACATCTAACGCTAATGAAGCAAAACATAACTTTGCCGTATTTGATGAAGATGACGATTTACAATAGGAACTAAAATGGCAAAATTCCGTTCAAAAAAACCTGCTTTCAACAGACGTCGTAGAAGCTTAATCGCTGACTTAAACCTAAATTACATTGATTACAAAGATATTGAATTGCTAAATAAATTCGTTACAAACACAGGTCAAATTAAACCGCGTGCTTTAACAGGATTATCAGCAAAAGACCAAAGAAAAGTTGCAATGGCAATCAAAAGAGCTCGTTTCATGGCTCTAATGCCTTACGCTAAAGAACGTGTACGTGTTGTAAACAACCCTACACACTAATATTTTTAGTTAATAACACCAAAATCTGGTGTTATTTTTTTTAAAAAAATGTGAGTTTAACTCACATTAAAATTATCTTATTCACTCTTTGGAATCAACATTATAAATTCGACTTGCTTTACCTGAAACTTGACCAAAATTAAAAACATTTGTTATTTGAGGGAAAACAATTTTAGCTTGATTAATCTGAATTGGTTCTTGACCCGAAATATTGGCACTTGTAACATACATTGGACCATTTTTTAATAAGAACTCATTAAGTTTTGGATGATTCGGCATTCTGAAACCTTGATTATTGACAACAATACTTACTGCACCAGGTCAAAACTTCAATGCTACATTATTTGCTTCTTCGTTTCATTCCTTGAATTTTTGAGCTTGCTCCAATGAACCAACTAAAATCATTATTTTTTTATGAGCCGGACGTTGTTTAAGCTCATAAATAGTTTCCAAAGTTTCTTCACTAATTGGTCCGCCGATACCACAAACAGTGTCTGTGGTTGTTATAAAAATTTTTTCATACTTGTTCATAATACTTCCATCTTAATTATTTAATTGATACTTTAATAAGTTTTTTACTATCAAAATCAACTGCCAATTTCTCATTTTTATTTAATTCAAACTCAAAACCGTAAATCTCTGGAAATACATCCGCAATAAAGCCTAGGATGAATTCGTAAACAACAATCATTGCAACAACGTCATTGTGACAATACTCTTTTAATTTTTCGACCTTAGCAGCTCACTCATTATCTTTGGTGCAATTGGCATTTCTGTTTACGGCTAGCTCTAGTGCCATAGAACCATTTTTGATTTCTAATCCGGCATACTCTTTAATTTTTCAACGATATTGATAACCACTTTTAGTGATTAATTTTTCAAGTTTTTTAATACTTGTGTAACCAAGTAGTTCCATTATTCGAATAGTTTTTAATTCTTTATCAGCAAACGTGTTGCGACGATATTTGTCGCAGATTTTTTTATAATCATCTAGATTTCCTTCAAATTCTTTAAGATTTAATTTGAATGACGGTTTGTGATACTCGTTATATTTTATATATTGTGAGACATAAAACACTTGATCTGTTATATCAGTTTTGGTTGTAAAACACTCTAATAAATCGAATGTATTATCATAAATATGTTTAACTAAAATTTCAAAATCTAACCACGAATCAAATCCACGTGCTCTCATTTGATTTACAAATTCAACATCAGCGGTATTATTTTGGTCAAAATTATCATAACGCTGTTTGACCAAGTCTCTGATTTCTAAGTTTCTTGTGTTTTCGTAATTTTTATTGAAAACAACATATTTATCTGCTGAACTATGAACTCTAATTATTACATCGACTAAATCTATAAGTTCTAAGTTCTTGGGGTCTTTAATAACATCTTCTTCTGAAACAACCTGACCATTTTGTGTAATAATCACAGAAACTTGATGAGGAACTTGCCTTCACGATTTAAGCCCATCAAAAATTGGAATTAACGAGCTAACTCCTTCATAGTCATATCAGACAATTTTCAAATCCTTAATCATTAATTCACTGATTAATTCTAGAGCTTTATTTGTGAAATAATTCGGAAAGCTATATAACTTATCGACAATAAATTTGTGTTTATCAATATGATTTTGGTCTAATATCTTTAATGAATTACCTGTGCCACCATTGCCTGATGAATAAACATAGTGCGGTCCTAAATATAGATTTTTAATTGTATTCAACTCTTTATTCTTACCTCAACCGGTCGAATCGGTAGATAAATCGAAAATCAATTCACCATTTTGTTTTATTGAATAAACAGGTTTAGTAATTTTACTTGCATCAATTATTTTTGAAATAGATTGGTCAAATTCTTCATATTTAGCTTCTTTTAAATTAACGGTAAGATCTGGGATAAACAATTCATTATTTTTGATATTATCTAGAATTTTAGTTGAAAATATTGTAACGTCTTTGGATTTCGGGTTATCAAAAACAAATCCTAGTTTAAATGAATTATAAACGCTTGCCTTCACTCCTTCATAATTCGACTGCGAATGGGCTAATCCAGAATTAATTAAATCACGAACAATCAATTTATTTGTGTCTTTAGTTAAACTTATTCCTTCTCTTTTAACTGAAGAAGCGCTAGCGCTCGAAAAAGACCCATCAACTGTGCGAAATGTAATTCTTCCTTTTTTATCGTTATCGAAATCAAAAATAACGAATTTTATGTTATTAATTTTAATACCAGATTTTAGAGCAACATTATAAGTAAAATAAGCTTTTAGATAATCATCTATATTAGTAGAGCTTTTCATTTTTTGAAAATATAAAGTGCAATGTTCTTTACAATATGCGAAGCAAGTTGCTTTAACAACAAAATTAGCGTCACCTTTTTTTGCTAGATAACAAAATGTTGGATCTAATAGTAATGTTTTGTTCTTATCTACAAAAAAATCATTTAAAAATTCATCAGCTAAATGTAGCTGAGTAACCGGAAAAACTCTTTGCATATAAGATGTCGATAAATTATCTCCATGGTATTTAATCAAATAATCACAAGCTTGTTTATATGCCGTTGTGAACATGTTCTGATTTTCCATTTTGTAATTTCACTCACTAGTAAAAAAGCTTTTGGCCATGTCACTTAAATATTTATTATCGTAATAAGATTCTTCTTCATCATCATTAAGTTCTTTTAAAAAATCGAACTGATGTAATGGCTCGTTATCTGATGAAGAATCAATCGCAGAATCTAAAAACAATTTGAAACCGTTAATGTCAACATTGGGAATGATTGAATTCCCTTCTGAGTCCTTTTCAGATCAAATGAAATAAGGTTGACTTGTGTAATATGTTTTGAATTGGCTAAAAGAAATAACTTTTGTATTATCTTTATTTAACTTGTCAGAACTCAATATCTTCATCTACATCTCCAAATCTTTTTCATTTATTGAATAATTCTTCTCATTCCTGTTCGTTATGACACATTAAATACTCGACAACTTTCGCATCGCGTCTAGCATCATATTTTGGGCTTATACCAGTTCTTGAATAATATTTTCAAAATTTTACAATTGTTTCTAAATCATCGCGTGCTTTGTTTTGGTCAACATCAAACATATATTGGGCAATATTTCTTTGATTTAAATCTATTAACTCAGGTTTTTCATAATCGCCTTCCTCTAAATAAGTAGCAACTATTGAATATCTTGGATATCCTAATAGATAGGCGTACAATTCAGCTTGTTTTCGATAATCTAATGGAACATTAAGATTGTTGTTTTGTTCTCAAATTGCTTGTTTTTTAGCTTGCACCGCTTTCATTTCTAATACTATTTTTTTTGAAGGTATCAATCCATCAGGAACTCCCCCGACGATGTCATGAGTTTCTTTAAAATAATCATAACCAACCTTTGAAGCTTCGATATGCTCGATATCAAGCTTTGGAAATTTCTTTTTCATCAAATCAAAAACCATTGGTTCGACAGCTTCACCGGCCTTCACATACTTTTTAACAAAAATTGGAGGCGCTAGTCTAGCCATGTGTAAAAATGCTAAAAATTGCCCTTTGAATGAGTCAGTTTCAAAAATATTGCCTATTGATGAGCCACCAAATTTTTTAAATCCTTTACCTGCAGGTTTACTTAATAAATCCTCATGATATTGAGTTCTTAATTTAAGTGTTTGATTAACCACGTCTAAATCGTAATCTACACCGTTATATTTTCTTTTTGCCATATTTACTCCTATATATTTTATAACATAAAATATATACTTTTTTATCATATTTCAAAGCACATTTTAAACTATTTTTAGTTTCCCAAATAAGCTAGTTTTCTATATCATTAGTCAAAAATTATAGAATTTAAAAATAAAAAAAATCGCCACAACGGCGATTTCTGATGTGATTAATTAACGTAATTAACTACTCAATGTGCAATTACGTAAATTCCACCCACGATTATTAATAATAAAATAATCAAGAATAATCAGAATAAAAGATCGTTTTGTCTTTTTGGGGCAGGAGTTTTGGCTGGTTCAACATCAACTGTTCTTGTCCGAGTCATTGTTAAAGTTTGATTGTCATTAAAAGGTAATAATTTAGTATCACCTAAAATTGATTCAGCTAGGTCAAACTTAACTGAATTCGATTCAGATTTAAATTCACCTTTTTCAAAATGGTAAGTTACAAAAGCAGTCTCTTTATTTATTGCGTTGATTTGCTCAATTTTTAAATCTAAAACAGAATCTGATTTAAATTGTTTAGTTTGAAATAGAATTGCATCATTATTATCTGTAATATCAGCATAAATTGAAGATAATGATACTAAGTTATTAAATTCTTCTTCTGTGATTGAAGGGACAAATGAGTCTTCAGCATAGATAATTTCTGTATTATCGTCAAGTTTTCTAAAATCAAATACACCTGTAATATCACTAGAAATTAAATTATCCTTTGAAAAATGCCCTTTGAAAAATGTGTGTTCTAAACCTTGAACATTAATTTCTTCTACTACAAAATTCAAGTCTTCGTTATCTGATTTTATACAGCAAGAATGTAAATCTAATGCAGTCATGTTCTTTTTAGTTTTAGCATAAACTTGTGCTGATTTAATCAATTCGCGGAATTGTTCTTCTGTGATTAAGTCATCAGATTCGTATAAAAATTCTGTTTCCGAAGTTAAATTAAAGTAAATAAATTTAGCGATACGTGGTTGTGATACAAATTTATCTTTTTCTAATGTATACTCAACAGTTGCTTTTTTATCACCGTTAACAGCAATTCATAAAACGTTTACATTAACATCGGCAGTTGATTTAATTGATTTTGAATTAATTAAAATAGGTAAGTTATTTCCGTTTAATTCAATATAAAGTTTTGAGTTATCGATTAATTTATTGAATTGTTCAAGTGTTAAAGGCTTAGTTTTCTTGGTAGGCACCTTGTCAACTAAGTCTTCTCTGTTAATAAATTCAATAACATCTTTATCTTCAATTTTTTCTTCTTTAACACGACCTAGAATCACCATACATTGTTCAACTGTAGCGCTCCCTCTAAAACACCCATCACGATGGAATCAAACCTTAGCAGGCGATTTTGTTTTTGAAGCTTTTTCAATAAAAGCATTTAAGGCTAACTCAAATGTTGCAAAATTATTATGAGTTTTTAAATTTTGTTTTTTTAAGTTGAAAGACATGTTTCTGTCTTTATCAAATTTTTCAGCTAAATAGAATTTAGCAAATAATGTTTTTTTAGTAGCCATTTTGTCCCCTTTAAATAATTATTATTTACAATATCATACAACAAATTACTATATTTAATTATAAATATAAGTATTTATTACTGAATTTGTCTCTAATGAGTTGCTAAAACTGACTAAATTCGCATCAAGAGCCGTAATTCAAAAAAAATAAAAGCAAACTCTAATTAGAATTTGCTAGCAAATTTATTAGTTTATATGAATCGAATTTATTAATTTTGCTAATCTTCTTATGAGAAATATTGTGTGTTCAAAGAGCTACTTTTGTATCGAAAATAATACTTAAATATCTTGGTTTATACTTGGTTCAAACTTTAGGATTATCTTGTCGATAAATACGTTCAATGATTAAACAAAAGCGAACATAATTTAGGTAAATATTGATTATTAATGCAGGCAAAAATAATATAAGGATTGAAACTAACGTTGCTCATCATGGAGTAATTAATTTGACACATGAAATAAGTGCAATGATAGCAATAATCAGTAAAATTAATATTACAAATAGAGAAATATTGAGTTTTTTACGACGGGCACATTTTACAAATGACTCAGTAATATTATTATCTATATCTAAGTCTGAATAACTTTGTCTAGCCAATCATTACCTCCTCATGAATATAATCATATTTATATGAGTAATTCTTTTTGCCGCCTCAAACCAAAACGGTTGAACTAATACCAAATTGACCTATAAACATAATTAAAATTATCACGAGTTTTGAAACAACATTCATATTAGAAGTGACGCCAACTGTTAACCCGCTAGTACCAAATGCACTTGAAACTTCAAACAATAAATGGGCAAAACCAAATTTATTGTGATCTAATTTGCCACCGTAATCTATGGTACTTGATGAAACTATTAATGCGCCAACAAACACCAAAAATACTGAAATAGAGAAAATAATAAAACTCATTTTAACAGTGTCATCATCAACTCTTCTTCTAAATGCCCGAACTGAAGGACGCCCGCTAATTTTTGAAGCAAGAGCAAGTATTAAGATGGCAATAGTTGTTGTACGAATACCGCCACCAGTAGAAACAGGACCTGCCCCAATAAACATTAATATCGACATCATAACTACACTCCCCATAGTTAAATGTTGTATATTAATGGTACTAAAACCTGCTGAACGAGTAGATAATGTTAGGAAAAGTGATTGTCAAATTTTTTCAGCTATATTTCCGTATTCTGCTTTATTTCAAAATGTCAGCATTTCATTTTTAGCACTAGCTTCAAATGTCAATATAACAATAAAGCCCACTACTGTAGTAATAAGGTAAGTGCTTGTTGAAATTTTTGTTATTAATTTAAAAACATATTTTTTATTTTTGCCTCTGTATTTTATTTTTATTTTTATGCAATTTAATAAATCATAAATAACTGGGTAACCAAGACCGCCAATAACGAATAAAATTACGAAAAATATTTGTAATTCTATATTGTGATAATAAGACATTAGCGAATTATCACCAATAATGTCAAATCCAGCATTGTTCAAGGCTGAAATTGTATGGAAGAAACCATATCTAAATGATAATGCCCAATCTCCTTGCGAAGCAATGAAATCTCCGTGTAACTTGATATCGCCAGCAACTTTGGGTTCAGCCAAATAAAAGTACACGCTTAAAGCAAATCCGGCAATTATTGTAATAATTAATAAAGCAGAAACAGAATTAATTATTACTCGTTTATTTTGGCCAAAATTATCTCCCCCGCGTTCGTGGGCTAAAATTTCCATATCTGTAATTGAATTTTTAGCTTTAGGAAACAATAAAGTAAAGAAAAATATTTTTAAGGCAAAAATACCAATTCCTCCAGCCAAAATTAAAAATGCTATGACTGCCTGACCGAACATATTTCAAGTTTTTCAACTAGTTTTGGTTACCAAACCAGTGTCACTAAAAGCTGATGCAGTTGTAAATAAAGCATCAATGTAGGATATTTTATCAGTTGTTTGGTGCGTAATTGGACTTCATAAAACTAAACTTGCTAAAATTATTATTGCTAAATAAGTTATCAAAATGATACGAACATTTGATACTTTTTTTAATCAATAAAAAAATGAAGTAAGATTTTGTTTAAACCTAGAATTACGTCAGCGTGTTTCTCAATTTGGTTTTTTCATAAACATATTTTAATACATTAAACAATAAATATTCATTTTTAAACTATAATTTAGAAAACTTAATATTTATTCACACAAGCAAGGAGATTAAAATGCCAAGAAAATCTATACAGAATATCTGCGTTATCGGAGCAGGGCGTTTCGGAGAAGCAGTCATCAGACAACTTCTTACAATGAAGGTTTCATTACTAGTAGTAGACAAAGACGAAGCAAACCTAAAAATGTTTGCTGATTTAGTTGATAAATTAGTTGTCGCAGATGCCGCTGATACCAAAACCTTAAAAGCTTTAGGGATTAATGATATGGATATTGTTGTTGTAGCTACTAACGACAATATTGAAATAGTCGCTGCTCTGACTGAATTAAAAGTTGACAACATTATCGCAAGAGCTAAATCAGCTCGTCACGCTAATGTTTTACAGCAAATCGGAGTTAATGTAATTATTCGTCCCGAACAAGAAGCGGGAGTAAGAACTGCTCTTTTAGCTGCCAACCCAAACTTTGCTAAATATTCAAAAGGTTTACAAGAATTAGGAGATGGGTTTGTGATGGGTACTTCTTTACTAACTAATCCTTCACTAATTAATAAAACAATTAAGGAATGTAAATTCGTCGAAAAAGGTGTCAGCATCGTATTAATAAAACGTGGAGCCCAAAGCATCCTACCAAATGGTTTTAGTGTCTTGCAAGCCGGTGATATCATCACAATATTAGGAAAAGTACACGATGTTACACACGTTTTTGGTTTAATGAACAAAGTAACTAAGTAATTATCCTCCACTTTTATGGAAAATTCCACTTTTTATAAAAACTCGTTTTTCAATAAAAAAACTAGCTGAAAAACGAGTTTTTATTTTTTTTATTTTTTTTGTTGCAAAATTATTGAAATTTTATTAAATAACATACGTGAATAATGTAAAATTGTGGTGGATAGTGGAGGAAAGTGGATGTACGGACAATATCAAAGAAGTGTTGATTCAAAAAATAGAATTGCCTTACCATCAAAATTGCGTGATGCGTTAGGTAGCAAGTTTTATTTGACTATTGGCATGGAAAATGTAATTGAATTACGGAGTGTTGAAGAATTCGATAAATTAACCGCGGATTTAACTTCGCAAAGTCTTTATGATAAGAATGCGAGATTATTGAAACGTTGATGGTTGGGTAACACCCACGAAATTGAACTTGATTCTCAATCACGTTTCGTTATTCCAAAATCTATTCTTACCAAAGGCGCTATCCAAAAAGATGTAGTCTTCATTGGCGTTGGTGACTCTGTTGAATTATGAGCTACCGAAATTTATGAAGAATACGAATCAAAAATGAGTGTTGAAGATTTAGAAATGGCTGCCCAAGCATTGGCGCAAAGAGTTAAATAATGCACCATGAACATTATTCAGTTTTATTGCATGAAACTATAGAAGCCATCAATGTTAAACCAGACGGCATTTACGTTGATTTAACATTAGGAATGGGCGGACACTCAAGCATAATTCTGCCAAAACTTACCACAGGTCGTTTGATCAGTTTTGACAAAGATGTTTTTGCGATAGAGAAAAGTCGCGAACGTTTAAGCAAAATCGGTCATAATTTCACACTAATTCATTCAGATTTTCAAAATATTACTGACGAATTAGCAAAACTTGGAATCGATCATGTAGATGGCATTATTGCAGACTTAGGAATTTCTTCACCACAAGTTGACAATAGCCAAAGAGGTTTTAGTTACAACAAAGATGCTAAACTAGACATGAGAATGGACCAAACTCAAACCCTTGATGCTCATTACATTATTAATAATTATGATGAGGATGAACTATGTCGAATCTTGCACGATAACGCAGAGGTTAAGCTTGCTAAGCGAGTTGCGAATGCCATCATTGCAAATCGACCTATTGATACCACATTACAATTTGCTGATGTAATCAGATCTAGCTTGCCAGCTAAAATTGTAAAGGCCAAAAATCCTTGCAAAGCTATATTTCAAGCTATTCGTATCGAGGTAAACAATGAGCTTGGTTCGTTACAAAAAATGCTAGAACAAAGCATAAAATTGTTAAAACCAAATTCATCTTTGGCAATAATTACATTTCATTCGGTAGAAGATCGCATTGTTAAACGATTTTTCGGTAATTTAACAAAATCAAAATTACCTGTTAAAATGCCGATTTTAGAAAAGAAAGAATTCGGAGTCAAAGTTATTGACGCATCAAAAAACGAATTAGTTGAAAACAAGCGCTCAAGAAGCGCTAAACTAAGAGTTTTAACCAAATATATTTAAAAATAGATAAAGGAGTGGCTTATGAAGAATTTTTTAGTAACTTTTCAAATAAACAAAGAATTCGTACAAGCTAGTGTTGTAACTAATACATCACTGGGTTTTAGCACACTCCTAAATATTTCGAAACGTAACAATAATTTTACTGATTTGGTGTGTTTAATTGATGAAATAAAGCTTTTTATCAATAAAAACGTAAACACTAAAAAAAGCAAAATTAAATATTCATTAATAATTCAAGATGCATTGTTTGACGTTCAAGTTCTCTATAATTCTCATTCACAAAAACTAAACGGAAAAGTAGAAAATGAACACAAAACAGTCTTCGATGAATACTTAACTACATCTAGAAATAATCTTGACTATTACACATTAAATTATGCTCCATACATGTTTGAAGTATTAAATAATAGCGAAAATAAGAAATATGCTTTTTTTCCAGCAAACAAATTGGGACAAAAACTAATTACTTACTATAGTCTGGTTTTAATCAAAAGAAGTGATGCTAATTTTACAAATATTTTGAACCTATTCAATAGTAAAAATATTGAATTAAGTCAAATTATACTAGAATCACAATCTTTAATAACTAGTCAAAATAAGAAGACTCATTCGGTATTAGTACAAATGAATTTCAATATAATTTCTATCACCGGATTCTTCAATAGTATCGTCTTATATAAAGAAAATAAATTGTTAAATTTCAATGAAGTATTTAACAAAATCGGACGTAGTTTAAATATGAGTAAAGATATGGCTTCTGCATATTTTAAAGCAGTAATCGCTAATTGAAAATATTATTCAACGATACAAGATACTGCGTCGACTGAATCAATAATTTTCGGAGTATGTGAAAAAATGCTTCATAAAATCATTGATGAAATCGAAAAACAGCATCAAATCCACTACAATAAAGAACAATATGTTGAATACGTCGTTTCAGGTTCACAAGCTGGCTTATTGAAACATCTAATGGCCAAAGAAAAACAATATAATGTCAGCACATATGAACAAATTCCAGTCGAACAAAATATCTTGCCAGCAAGTCACTATGGCGCTTGTTTAATGGTGGATGAAAAAATAAATACAAATTTAATTGAAACATTAAATGATATTGATGATTTTAAACAAAACAAAAATGTATTTCAAAAATTTATAAGCCTATTTAAAAATGCTTAGAAAGGAGTCAACATGGATTTGAATACCAAAAAAATTACAATTAAAGTTATTGGTATTGGTGGTGCCGGTGGAAACATGGTTAACTCACTAGTAGATGAAAATCTAGAAAATGTTGAACTCTTTGTTGCAAATACAGATAATCAAGATTTGATTAAAAACCGAGTAGAAAATAAAATTCAACTAGGTAATGATACAGCAGGTCTTGGTACCGGAGGTAACCCAGAAATTGGGGCCCAGTGTGCCAATGAATCATTGGAAGAGCTAGATAAAATAATTAATAATACTGATTTACTAATTTTAGTTGCCGGTTTAGGTGGCGGGACAGGTACCGGGGCTACTCCGGTGATTGCTGATTACGCCAAAAAACACGGAATATTAACATTAGCAATCGTAACAACGCCTATGGAAGAATTGGAGGGAAGTCGTATTTGCGCTGTGGCTAGTCATGGCCTTAGAGAAATAAAAGACTCTGTAAATTCTTACATGGTAATATCAAACGAAAAGCTGATGAAACAAAATATAAATCTCCCTTTAACAGCTTCATTCCAACAAGCAAACATCTGCGTACGTGACACAATCGAATTAATTAACTCAATAGCAAATTCAACTGGCTTTATAAATATTGATTTTAACGATATTAAACAAGTTTTATCTAAGGGTGGAAAAATAACAACCACCACTGGAAAATGCAATGGTGATCAGCAAATACAAAAAGCAATGGATTTGGTTTCAAATTCAAATCAATTTGTTGATAAACCACAATCTTTTGGAAGCATCATATTACATTTTCAAGTTGGAAAATCAACATCGTATGGTGATTTATTAACGTTAAAAAAAGAAATTTTAAATCATTATGGAATTGATGAAACGGTCGATACTCAAATGGGAATTGACAACGTTATGAAAAATGATTCACGTGACGAATATTTCAAATTTAGCATTATATTAACTGAATCAAATGATAATAAAGTTAATAAACTTGAACAAGATACATCAATAAAAACTGATTCACTTGATGATGAAATTAATGAAATTACAAGCGGAATAAATTTAATTGGTGATAATGATATCAATACAACATTCGAAAATTCTAATAACACTGATCCTCTTCCAGAATTTTAACTACTGGGTGCTTAAAGGCATCCTTTTTTATTGCATTTTTTAGTAAAAAATATTTAAAAATGACTATATATGCTTTGGTTGTGCTTTATTTTTGTTCTATTTTTTATATAATTAAATTTAAATCTAAAGGAGATAAAATGCATAGATTTTTTGTTAATGAAAAAATAGGTAACACATTTAAACTAGATGACCAAACATTGCACCATATCAAGGTTGCTCGTCTTAGCAAAGACAATTTTTTAATAAACTTTCAAGGTGAATTTTATGAATGCCAACTTGAAACTGATACAAATTTAGCTCGAATCATTCGTAAGATTAATATAAACCATGAATTTAATAATAATTTGATTTTAGCTGCCCCAATAATTAAACCAGAACGTTTTGAATGAATGTTAGAAAAAAGTGTTGAGTTGGGTGTAAAAAAAATAATTCCTATGATATCTCAATATTGCAATCACAAATTAATCGATTCTAGTTTTAGTGATAAAAAATATATACGGTACCAAACAAAAATAAAAGAAGCAGCTCAGCAATCCTTTAGAAATATTATTCCCGATATAACAAAACCTCAAAAATTAGAACATATTGTTAATGAGTATTTAAACCAAAACTACACAATTTATATTGCTTTAGAAACATTGGATAATTCATTACAAACTAATTTTCTGGTAACTAATTCAGTAATGATAGCTGGACCGGAAGGCGGATTTAAAGAAAACGAAATTGAATTTATCATGAAAATAGCAAGCACAAATGAAAACATTAAATTAATATCGCTAGGAGCAAGAATATTGCGTGCCGAAACCGCCGCCATTACAATGCTTGCTAAGGTAAAGGAGTAATACTATGCCAGAAATGCCAGAAGTGACTACAGTAGTTAACGCTCTTCGCCCAATAATAAGTAATCAAACAATTAATAAAGTAGAAATTTATAAAGATAAATTATTTCAAAATTGTACTTCTCAAGAGTTTAAAAATTTTGTTCAAGGAGAAACAATTAAAGATATTTATAATCTTGGTAAGCACATTATTATCGAACTTAAAAATGAATCATTTATTTTAAACCATTTACGAATGACTGGTAAATACGCTTTTTATCAAAAATATCACAAACCAACTCTGCACGATCACGTTGTTTTTAACTTGAGCAATGGATATTTATACTTTAATGATGCTAGGGCTTTTGCTACTTTCCATATTAAAAATAAAAATGAATTAATGAGCACAAAGCCATTATGTGATTTGGGAAAAGTTCCTGATGAAATTGATGTAGATTGACTTTTTGAAAAAGTTAAAAAACGAAGTGTTTCAATCAAAAATATATTATTAGATCAAAATTTAATTTTAGGTATAGGAAATATATATGCTAACGAATCATTATGAGAATGTCAATTGCATCCTTCAACACCTGCTAATCAAATTAATAAAATAAAATTAATTGAACTAATAAAATCGGCGGGGCAAATTATGAAACACGCAACTGAATTAGGCGGTTCAAGCATTCAATCGTATTCTTCGCTTAATGGCAAAAAAGGCGAGTACCAAAATTTATTAAAAGTACATAATCGTGAAAATTTAAATTGTTATCGATGTGATAACAAAATACAGAAATATTGAGTAAGTAAACGCGGAACATATTATTGTCCACAATGTCAAAAGGAGAGAAATGATTTATAGTATTGATTTGCATGGCTTTTCAGTAGAAGAAGCAACTAGTCGCATTTTGCTTGCGTTACAGTATGCAGAAGAACAAGATTATGACTACCTAGACATAATCACGGGTCATGGAACAGGAGCAATGAAAGTTACTGTTGAAAACCTTTTAAATGAAGAAAACTATGATTACTCAATCATTCGTGATGGATGCTATCGAGTCTTAATTTACGGCACTTTTAGATAAATTATGTGAAAATGTCCATATTGTTTTCGCAATTGAGTCAAAATATACTGTTAAATTCTTCTAAATCTTAATAATTAAAATATTTGTAATAAAATATATACGAAATATTTTTAAATATTATTAATAAGGAGAGATATGAAAAGAAAATTATTCTTAATGCTAGGGGGAGTGGCTGCTTCAATGACAGCAATCCCAGCTATGGCTGCTTCTTGTGCCAAAAAAGAAACACATAAAAATAAAGATGAAGATAAAACCACAACTCAACTAGTAACAATGTTAGAAGAAAACAAAAAAGCTAAAGATGAACCAGTTGATAAAAAATCATCAGCACAATACCAAGACATGTCTGATATTGATTTAACAACATTTAAATTAACAATCGTTGAACCACTAACCGAAGATAATATCGGAGAGCATAATCATAATAAACAAGTATTTATTAATACTTTTAAAGGCGAAACTAAAATTATAGGTAAATCAACAGGCAAATCAATAGGTAAATCAACAGGCAAACCATGAGAAGGACCTACAATCGCTACAATGATATTGCCTGATAAAATTTCGCTAGTTAATGCGGATAAACCTCTATATTTCAATAAAAAAGATAATTCAGCAAAAGGTAGTGGTTTCATTACAGTTGTAAAGGACACTAACGGATACTTAGCTAAATTTAGATTATTCAAATACGATAAAGGTGGAAACCACAAAGTTTCAACCGCTGTATACTCAATGTATATAAAATAATTAGAATTTAAAACATCGGAATTTGCTTCTGATGTTTTATTAATTTGAATTAAAAAAATCAAGCATGATTATTAATGCTTGATTTTAATTATTCAAATTCGTGTTCAATGTCTTCTGTAAAGTTATCTTCAACTTGTTGAACGTCTAATTCAGAAAAGATTTCATCTAGGTCAGAATTAACTAAATCTAAGTCGACAGTAGCAAATTTTTCTGTTATGTCTTCGTGTTGAGGATCGTATTTCATTGAAAAGTATGATCTTGGGTCACGAATATCGTATTTTTCTTTAGCTTCAAAATTGCTATTTGTACCAGCAGGGATTTTGTGTCCTAGAATAATATTTTCTTTTAGACCTTCCAATTTATCTGTTTGGGCTCCGATTGAAGCGTTAACCAAAATTTTGGGAGTTTCTTGGTAAGAAGCTGCAGCGAGGAATGAGTCAGAAAGAAGAGGAGTTTGTTTAGCACCTTTAATTTTAACTTCTCCAAATGGAGGTTTTTTACCTTCTGCTAACAAGCGAGCTGATTCTTTTTGGAATGCAAAAATATCCACTAAAGAACCTGAGAAGAATTTAGAATCTCCAGTATCTGTAATCATCACTTTTGACAACATTTGACGAATAATAATTTCGATATATTTATCTGCAATTGAAATACCTTGTAGACGATATAGTTTTTGAACTTCTTTTAATAGGTAATTTTGTACCGCTCTTGTATCAGCGTATTTTAATAAATCACCTAAAACGATAGGACCTTCAACAAGTTTTTGTCCAGGGATTAATTTATCACCTTCTTTAACAACAATTCTACGATCAGCTTTGGTTTCAAAATCAAAGATTTCTTTTTCGCCTTTATCATTTAAGATTTCAGCAGTAATTATTTTAATATTTCTATTTGTAATTTCGGTTGGAGTAGTAATAGAAATTACTTTACCATAACCAGGAGCAATAATTGCCGGTCTACCCCATGGTGAGTCATAGGCGTCAATAAGTTCCATCAAACGACCGAAACCACCCGTAATATCTTCAACCCCTGCAACACCACCAGTGTGGAATGTACGCATGGTTAGCTGTGTACCAGGCTCACCAATAGATTGAGCAGCAACAACTCCGACCGCTTCACCGATGTTAACAACACGGTTTAAAGCTAGGTCTTTACCATAACATTTTTTACATACACCATTGCGTGTGTAGCAAGATAAAACAGATCTAATTTCAACGGCTTCAACACCAGCTTTAACTATTCTGTTTGCAATTTCTGGAGTAATTAATTGATTTGCAGCAATAATCACTTCACCAAATTGGTCTAAAACAGGTTTGTTAGTAAAGCGACCTTCAATTCTTTCAGCCAATGATTCAATAACTGTATTGGTTTTTGAGTCTTTAATATCTTTAACAACGAAACCGTAGTCAGTACCACAATCAACTTCACGAACTACAATACCTTGAGCAACATCGACCAAACGACGAGTTAAGTAACCTGATTTTGCTGTGTTAAGAGCAGTATCGGTTAGTCCTTTACGAGCCCCGTGAGTTGATGAATAAAATTCGTAGGCTGTAAGACCTTCTAGGAATGATGACTTAACTGGGATTTCAACTGTTGAACGAACGACACGTTCGTTTTCAGCGTCGGCTTTAAGGATTTTAACGTTGTTGTTCATTAAACCACGCATACCAGCTAGTTGAACGAAGTTACTTGAGTTACCACGCGCTCCAGATGTAAACATCATAAATAGAGGGTTATGTGGGTCAGATTTAGTAACTTGTTTCAGTTCATCTTCAATAGAATTTTTAATTTCAGCTCATTTTTTGATTGAAAGTGAATATCTTTCGTCATCTGTCAACATACCTTCTTCAAAAAAGGCTTTTAATCTTTCGATGTATTCTTCACCTTCTTTAATTTTATCTTTGGTTGTTGGTAAGGTAATAACATCGCTAACGGCAATAGTTGTACCTGAAATTGTTGAGAAGTGGAAACCTAATGATTTAATTTTGTCAAGAACACTAGCGACAACATTAGTATATTTAAATCAAACAGTTTCTAATAATTTTGTGTAATCATTAATGGTTCATAAAGCATCCTCATTGTTTTGAGTCATAGTAACTTCATATTGAATTTTGTTAAATTCTTCAATAATGAATTTAGTTAGAATTTCGGCATGTGAGGCACTGATATGTTCACCATTATAACCTTTTAATACAGCACATTTTTCAAAGATTTTATCAATTTCGTCTTTGTTTATTTCATTTAAAACGCCTGCTAAATCTTCCATGCAAACAACACCAACATATTGGTCATAAACTCTACGAACAATTTTGGCAATATCTTTTTTAGATAAAGGTAGGTTAATGTCCATTTTTGCAATATGTTCTGGGAAATTTGTACCTTTTGGCAATAAGTATCTTGATAATTCGTCTCCATTTGCAGAAGTGTGAACTATTTCTTTACCTTCAGGAGTTGTGAATTTACCAAAAATGAATTCAAAAGAATTTGGAAATGCACGGTTAAACATGAATTTACCAACTGTAGAAACAATGTAAGAATTTTGTTCAGAAGCATTGATTCATTTTTTATTGGCTTGTTCAATAGGTAAAACAACTCTAGTATGAACACTAACAGCTTTATTTTCATATGCTGTAACCATATCTTCATATGTTGAGAAGAATTTACCTTCGCCTTTTGCGCCGGCTTTTTCCATTGTTAAGTAGTATAAACCTAAAATCATATCTTGACCAGGGTTGATAATAGGCTCACCATCTTTAGGCCCTAAAATGTTTTTAGAAGCTAACATTAATTCGCGTGCTTCTCGAGTAGCTTCAGGACTAATTGGTACGTGAACAGCCATTTGGTCCCCATCAAAGTCCGCGTTAAATGGAGTACATGAAAGTGGGTGAAGTTTAATGGCTTTACCTCTAATTAGAACTGGTTCGTAAGCTTGAATACTTAAACGGTGCAATGTAGGCGCACGGTTCAATAGCACTGGGCGACCTTCAATCGCTTTTTCCACATATGGTCAAATGATAGGGTCTAGGTTTTCAACGGCTTTTTTACCAGATTTGATTGAATTTATATTGTTTTTATCACATTTGATTAATTCTCTGATAATTCAAGGTTCAAATAATTTAGCTGCCATTTCTCTAGGAATACCAACTTGGTGCATTTTAAGTTCTGGACCGACAACAATAACTGAACGCCCTGAATAGTCAACACGTTTACCAAGCAAGTTTTGACGGAAACGACCTTTTTTACCAGTTAATGCATCAGAAATGGATTTAAATGGTCTCCCATCTTTAGATGCAACAGGATTAGGTTTTTTACGAGCATTATCAATTAACGAATCCACCGCTTCTTGAATCATACGATACTCATTTTGTTTAATCAACATTGGAGCATCTGTTTCCTCTCATTTTTTCAAACGATTGTTTCTAATAATAATACGACGATAAAGTTCATTAATATCACTTGTTGAATGACGACCACCATCAAGTTGAACTAATGGACGTAAATCAGCAGGAATAACAGGTAAGTTATAAATTAACATTGATTTAGGATCTTGACCTGATTTAATAAATGAGTTAATTACAGTTAAACGTTTATATAGTTTTGCTCTTTCTTGAATTTTAGCATTAGCTGATGGGTTTTGAGCAATTTGCAAGTTAATTTCAGCAATTTCTTCTTCCAGTTTTGCTGCTTCCTCTTTTGGATCAACATGTTCTAGTAAGTATTCAATTGCTTTTGAACCAGTTGAGATACGAGCATCAGAATATTCGTGAATAATATCATTGTATTCATAGAAGTCAATACCATAATCTTGACCCATTTTTGATGTTGCTTGTTCTTTTAAGTCTTCAATTGCTTCATCAATAATTTCGTAAGCTTCAATATCAAATTCATCTTCGCTATTAGGATCAAATTTTTCTTTCAGTTCTTTCAATGCTTCATAGTAAACAATAGCGGCATCAGAAATATCAATAATTGCATTCTTTTTAAGCGCTTTCAATCCACCATCTTCCAAAACAATGTGAGATTTATAGTAGATTAATTTTTCTAATTCTGATTTAGTTACTGATCTATTTGAATTAGCAACTTTTAAACCTAAAAGTTTTGAAATAATTGAGTGGTCAATTTTAAAGAATCAAAAGTGAACAACAGGGTTTTTAAGACTGATGTGTCCCATTCTGCTTCTACGAGTGATTTTAGGTAGAATTTTTGGTTTGTATTTAACACACATTGGTGTACGAATACAGTCTGTATTTTCGTCACTTCTTTTGTATTTTGTATTACATACTGGACATTTATAGTCAGTAGTAGGCCCAAAAATAATTTCGTCAAATAGACCATCACGTTCAGGTTTGTAGCTTTTGTAATTAATGGTTTCAGGTTTTGTAACTTCACCATTTGATCAAGATGTAACATCTTTATCGGTTGCTAAAGATAAAGTAATTTTATCGATTAACAATTTTGTTTCATCTTTATTTTGAAATCTACTCATTAAAACCTCCTATATTTGAATCGAAGTGTTGAATTGATAAATCTTCATCATCAACTTCCACGTGATCAATATCTAATTTCATGCCTAAACCTCTTAATTCGTATTTAAGCACATTGAATGATTCTGGAACTCCAGGTTTTGGTAATTCTCTACCAGATGCTAATGCGGCATAAAGTTGGTTTCTGCCATTAATATCATCCGATTTATATGTCAATATTTCTTGAAGAATATTAGTTGCACCATAAGATTCAATAGCTCATGTTTCCATTTCACCAAATCTTTGCCCACCATTTTGCGATTTACCTCCAAGAGGTTGTTGGGTAATAAGTGAGTATGGTCCAACACTACGAGCGTGCATTTTATCGTCAACCATGTGGTTAAGTTTCAACATATACATAACACCAACTGAAACTGGATTATCAAATTTTTCACCTGTTATCGGATTGATTAAGGTTTGTTTACCAGTTGCGGGTAACCCTGCTTCTTCAATAACATCATAAATTTCTTCTTTTTTAATACCATCAAATACACGGGTAACAAATTTTGTTTTTAAGCTTCTAGCCGCCATCCCTAAGTGAATTTCTAGTACTTGACCAATATTCATACGAGATGGAACCCCTTGTGGGTTTAACATAACATCTACTGGTGTTCCATCTTCTAAGTGTGGCATATCTTCTTCAGGTAAAACGATTGAAACGACACCTTTATTACCATGACGTCCACTCATTTTATCACCGACTTTGATTTTACGTTTAACCGCAATTGAAACTTTAACAATTTTATCAATACCGTCTTCTAATTGGTCTTTATTTTCACGACTTAAAATTTCAACACCTATAACAGTACCACCATGTCCATTTTTAACTTTTAATGAAGTATCCTTAACTGCTTGTTGACGTTGTTGAAGAACTGCTAACAATAATTTTTCTTCTTGTGTTGGGTTATCATCCCCTTTAGGACTAACTCTACCAACTAAAACATCACCGGGGGCAACATCGCTGCCAACACGAACAACACCATGTTCATCCAAGTGACGAGTTGAGAATTTCGACACATTTGGAATATCAGCAG
Organism: Mycoplasma miroungigenitalium; assembly: GCF_013008635.1. Lineage (NCBI taxonomy): Bacteria > Bacillati > Mycoplasmatota > Mollicutes > Mycoplasmatales > Mycoplasmataceae > Mycoplasma > Mycoplasma miroungigenitalium. The sequence goes on along the minus strand of NZ_CP053096.1, from coordinate 762,784 downwards.
TTAATTCATCATCACCAGCTTTTGAGGTTCTAAATTGAACTGTTTGTTCTTCAATATGAATTGATGTAAAGACATCATCTTTAACTAATCTTTCATTTAAAATGACAGCATCTTCATAGTTATATCCATTATAAGTTGTGAATGCAACTAAAACGTTTTTACCTAGTGCTAATTCACCATCTTTAAATGATGAGCCATCAACCAATAAATCTCCTTTTTTAACTTCTTGACCTTCTCTTACAAGTGGTTTTTGGTGAACAACTGTATCTTGGTTAGAACGTTGGAAGTTTTTAAGGTTATATGTATCAATGCCTTTTTTATCATTTCTAATTTTAATTTTCTTGCCATCAACAAATTCAACAATACCATCGTTACGGGCAACGAAGTTACCTGAAGAGTATTTAGCGATTTCAGCTTCAATACCAGTAGCAACAAATGGGGCTTCAGTTTCTAATAAAGGTACTGCTTGACGTTGCATGTTGGCACCCATAAGTGCACGGTTGGCATCATCATTTTCAAGGAAAGGAATACATCCAGCAGCAACAGAAACCATTTGGTTTGGAGCAACTTCAATAAAATCAATTTCATCAGCAGTACCAATTTGATATGTGTAGTTGTGACGAATTGTTAATTGAGGGTCGATAATTCTATTATTTTCATCAACCTTAACAGTTGATTGGGCAATTTTGTAACCCATTTCATCAGCTGCTGTTAAGTAAACAGGTTCAGAATAGTCGACAATACCATTATCAACTCTAAAATATGGAGTTTCTAAAAAACCGAATTCATTTACTTTAGCATATGTGGCGAAGTTTAGAATCAAACCAATGTTTGGTCCTTCAGGAGTTTCAATAGGACAAATTCTTCCGTAGTGAGTTGCATGAACATCACGAACCTCAAATTGAGCAGTATCACGATTAAGACCTCCGGGTCCTAAAGAAGTGATACGTCTTTCATTTGATATTTCAGCAAGAGGGTTAATTTGGTCCATAAATTGTGAAAGTTTTGATGAGTTAAAGAATGTTTTCATTTGGTTAGAAATTAGCTTGTTGTTTGTAACATTTTTAGGACTAACTTTGTCGGGTTCTTTAGCACCCATTCTTTCACGAGTTGTTTTTTCCAATTTAGATAGACCAACTTTTAAGTTATTTTGAACTAATTCACCTAACGAAACAATACGTTTGTTTGTTAATGCATCTGGATCATCATCTTGACCAATACCATCAAGTAAATTAAAGTAGTAGTTAATTGTAGCAATTAGGTCTGAAACAACCAAATGAGTTTCGACCGCTTTAGGATCAGTACCAATAACTCTAACTGGTTCTTTTCCTTTTTCCATTCATTTCTTACTTGGATAAACTTTAATAGAAATTATTTTATCTCTTCTTTTCAATGATGAATTGGCAGGATCGTTAAGTAATTTAGCATAAACAACTTCAGGTTTAATACATTTAAGTTTTTCTGAAGGTAATTTACCGTTATTGAAGTTTCACTGAATTAATACAGCCAATTTGTGAGTAATTGTTTCACCAATCTCTAAATTAATTTCTTCACCGTCTTTGTTTTGGATTGTTAGCGGTTGTGCCAAAATAGTTCCCGAAATACGGTCAACTAAATTTAACTTAATGTTTAACATATAACGGCCAGTTTGACTTAAATTATAGTGTTTTTTGTGGAATAAAAGTCCTGGGATTAAGTTAGAAATAGATTCATCAGAAACACGATCTCCTTTTCTGATAGTTCTAAATAAATCGTCTTGACAATTTTTGATAACTTCTTCGTGTGATAAGTCAGTTGTTAATTTCTTGTCTTTTTTAATAGATTCTTCTAAAACATCCGATTTCCCGAATAAATCATAAATATCTTCGTGAGTTAAACCAAGCGCACCTAAAAATGTAATAATATTGACGTTTTTGTTTTTATCAATTTTAATTTTTACACTGTCAGGGTTTTTTGACGTAACTTTGTGCGAAATTTCAACTCATGAACCTACACGAGGCAAGATTTCAACTTTGTTAAATAAGTCATCTGATTGTTTATTACGAACACCACGACCAAAATATGCCCCAGGCGAACGTATTAACTGACTAACGATAACTTTTTCACTACCATTGATGATAAAACTACCACCAGAGGTCATTAATGGGATTTCACCTAAAAATACAGTGTCTTCCTTAACCAAACCATCCGATGTGGTTATAGCTTTAAACTTACCATACAATTTACCTGCATAGTTTGTTCCTTTTACTTTCGCTTTCGTAACTTCATCATATTCCTTGGCTGGGATTTCTAAAGTAGCACTATTGTGAATGTATTCAAGTGTTACTCCTTTGTTCGATGATGAAATTGGGTAATGTTCTCTAATAGCTTCTTCAATACCAGATTTTTTAAATCATTCAAAAGACTCTTTTGATGTTTTCAAAAAGTCTTGAACTTCATAAATATGTTTGGTTACTGAATAATCTCTACGTTTAGTCCCCGCACCAAATTCGGTTACTTTGTATGGGTATTTGTTAACGTATTTTTTTGTAACTTTTTCTTCCATAAAAACTCCTTTGTTAATGTGATATAATACTACTGCAAACTTACTTTAAGATTATGTGTAAGGCGTAATTAGCAAATATATTAATATTGTATCACTTTAAAAATTTAAAGTAAGTAGATTTGTATTTTTTCTTAGCGCATTTTTGCGCTAATTTTATTTTTACGAAAAATACTGAATTATAATTCATTTAGAGAAAAAACAATTTTAATGTACTGAGTTAGAAAATTTGGAAAAATTAACTAAATTATTGATTTTTTTAAAAAATTTCAAAGTTAATTAAGGAGTTAAAATTTATAAAATTAAGTTTTTATCTTATAAATTCAATGAAAAAAGCACCTAATTTAGGTGCCTTAAATTACATAATATTATGCAGTTTTAAATCCTTCTAATTCAACAAATTTTGTAAAGGTACTTATTGCGCTGCCTTTAATTCTGATTGAACATTTAAAGAACAAGTGACCAGGTTTTTTTGAATTCGTTCTTAGATCATCATAATCAATTATTTCTCATTCATCATGCAGACCTTGAACGTTAACATTTTGCTTTAATAATTCTTTATTATCTTTTATTTGTTCTACGGTGTAATTTTGGATGTTTTTAAATGTAAACTTAACAGTTTTATTTTTGTATAAATTAGTAAAATCTAAGTAAAGTTTTGCTTTTTTAGCTTCCGTTTTAACGTCTGATTTGTTTTTATTAGGAGACAAAATTTTAACTCTTACTATTCCGACTCTGTTTTCATTATAAGCGGCTTTCATGGTATTGTTAGCAGCATTATTCTTTTCACAAATAACCATTTTGGCAGTTAAAATCCCATTTTCATTTCTAAAATCAGTGAAAGCAAATGCTGTAAATTGAATGTATTTATTATTCACTAAATATGGAGTGTTTTTAAAAAATACATTATTTGAAGTTAAATTATTATTTTCATCAAATTTATATATTTCTCATAAAACTTTGTTTGCAGAATTGCTTAATAAATTATCATATGTTTCTTGATCGTCAACATAAATTGTGTCGTTTCCAGATTCATTAAAATGTTTATAAATTGGTAGGATATTTGCTTTGACTGATAACGATTTTGGCTCTAGTTTTTGAGCTTCATTGTCAACGTAATATTCAGATTTAATTTCGGGTTCATAATTAATGTCAACCGTAGCAGTAGGAGCTTCAATATCTTGAATAGCTTGTTTGTTTTTTGCAAGATTGATTTTATTTAATTTGTCTACACCTAACTCATCTAAATTAATTTTAATTTTTTTGTTTAATTTTTGGCGTGGTTTTGCTTCGGTTGGAACATAATCTTGGAAACTTAATGATAGTTCAATATAAAATGTTTTATCGTTAGTTTCTTCATTTTTTTCAACCGATAAGTTTCCAAATTCATATAGTAAATCATTATTCTTAGTATCTAATCAAAATGACTTATTATTTAGTTTTTGATTCATTGATTTATTGATATAAGTTCTATCTTTGCTGAAAAATGGATTTACAAATTCAATTTTATTTAATTCGTTAGTAAGGTATTCATGTTGTTGTTCAGTGGTCATATTGTAGGGATTTATTCCACGTTGGAAATCCGGTTTAATCTTTGCTTCTTTTTCTACGTAAATAGAATTATTCACAATCGATGAAGCTTTAACTGTCACAAACATTTCGTCGTTGCTTCTACGAAGGTTTTTTAATTCATATTTATAAACTTTATCATCAGAATTATTCACTACAAAATTAGGTTTATTATTGTAATCAAATATTCCGTTAGACTCTGTTAATTGTGTATTTTGGTCAAATGTTTTAACAACAATATTGTATGCTTTTATATTAGCAAATTTAATTTCTAATTTAGCAATAGAATTTTCTATTTCTGATTTGGCTTTTGACTCTAGTTCTAATATTCTTGGGCTTTTCTTAAAATTTTTAATGGTTTTAGACACATTTTTGGGCGACACGATGTCAGTGCCTGAAATTTTCAATTTAAATATTATTGTGTAATCATAATACTGGTCTTCATCGTTTTTCACCGCTTTAAATTCCGCCAATTCATAACCATCGGGTATGATTTTAACAATTTTACTTTCATCAGCATCACTAAGCAAAACATTCTCGGCATCTGGATAAGTGAATGTAGTATTTTCTTCTGCTTCTGTTAGTTTTTTCATTTTTTCAACAAGTTCTTTAGATAATATTTTACCTAATGTTTTCGTGCAAATTTCTGAACTGAAAATGTGATTTCCATCCTTAAAATATTTAGCTAATTTGAAACTAACAACAATGTCATTAGATTCATTAACAGACAACTTAATTTTAGAACTAATCTTGTTACTTCCATCTGAGGATTTGTAAGTTGGATTATCTGGGTTGGCCAATTGAATATTCTTTGCTTCAATATCGTTAGTGAATTCTCCGAAATCTAACAACGGACTATATTTTTCTTGCGTTCAATTAGGGAAAGTTCCTTTTGGAACGCTAATGATAACTTTTTTTACTCTATCATAGTAAAAATCGTCTCCTCTAGATACCGATTCATAGAATTCTCCAGAGTTTTCTTTATTTATTTCTAAATTTGTCTCAAAATCTTGAACAAATTTGTCTAATTCATTAGTTTCTCCAGTGGTTTCCCCGTTATTTATTGGTTTGTTTGGTTTGACAGGTTTATCTGGAGGAATAACTTCTTTTCCTCCATTGATTTGTTTTGGTGTATTACATTGCGCTGAAATAGCAATAGTTGTAACTCCACTTAGCAAACCTAAATTTAATAAAAGTTTCTTAAATTTTAGTTTCATTTTTTCTCCTTTTTTTTGTTTCCGAATTTATGATATCTTTTTTTGGTAGAACCTCATGTTAAAAGAACAAAAAATATGAAAAAAACATATATTTTGTGGAAATAATATTTTTTTATTTGATTTTGATGATCAAACGCGATAATGCTAAGTTAAACAAGATTTTTTGAAAAAACGAATAAATAAATAAATAAATAAATAACAAAAACATAGAATAAAGATTAATTATTTATCAATTTCAAACTAATATTTATTGATAAAATAAGGAAAATTAAAAGGAGTAGCAATTATGATTAAATTAGGTTCACACGTTCAGTTTAAAGCACCAAATTATTTAGTTGATTCAGCCGAAACAAGTATTAATAACGGTGCAAATTGTATGATGATTTATGTTGGTCCACCCCAAAGCACAAGACGGATTTCAAAAGAACAATACAAACTTGATGAATATATTGAACAATACTCAAATATAATAAAACCTGATGATGTAGTGGTACATGCTCCATACATAATAAATATGGCTTCGCCAGAAAAAGGTGATTTTGCTGTTCAATTTCTAATTGAAGAAATCAAAAGAGTTGACTACATTGGTGCTAAATATCTCGTTTTACACCCAGGTGCACACACAACTTTTGATGTAGATGTTTCTATTGAAACTTTATGTAATAATTTGCAAAAAGTTATAGATGCCACCGAAAACGTAATTATTTGTTTGGAAACAATGTCGGGTAAGGGTACTGAAGTATGTAAAAACTTCGAACAAATAAAATACGTAATAAATAAATTAAATAATGAAAGAATCCAACTGTGTCTTGATACATGTCATATTTGAGATGCGGGTTATAATATAAAAAATTATGAAGATTTCAAATCTGAATTGGTTAAATTCAACCTATTAAAACATATTAAAGTTATCCACTTAAATGATTCATTGAATGGACTTAACTCACATAAAGATCGACACGCAAATATAGATAAAGGGCATATTGGGTTGCAAACATTGTCTAGATTTGTTCACGATAAAGATTTCGATAACATACCAATAATTTTAGAAACACCTTGAACAGACAATGGACCAATCTATGATGTTGAAATCAAAATGCTTTTAGACGCAAAATAGCGTCTTTTTTTTACTAATATACACAAATTACAGTGTAATTCGTAATCAGTATAATCGTATTCAATGATTTAAATTATTTACTTATTAATATATAAATATTATTAAATGGTTATAATTTAAATTATGAATATAAATAGAAGCACTTTTAAACCTACTCCAAAACCATATTTTGCAAAATTAGAGCGCAAAACAAAGAATGAAATTATCGCCACCAAAACCTTGAATATCGGTCTTGAATTTTTAAAATTTTTATTGTTGGTGTTAGTTACCACATCATTTGTACTAGTTCAATACAGTGACAGTATATTCGGAAACACAAACGTAAATAGTTTCTTTAAAAAAGCATATCTATATACAATTGGTTTATCCTTCGGGGATTTAATTATCTTTTTTATGGTTGGACTAATAATTTCATTAATTATCAATTGGACTGAAGCTTCTATGAAAAAATATTACTGTTTTTGGTTACGCACTCATTCCAAAGTTGATTATTGAATAATTCGTAAAAGATTAAAAATGTTTGTGTGAATAACTCTTTTAGTTGTTGCAATAATTTATCATTGAGCATTGTTATCACAACGAAGTATTTCTAGTTTAACTCTCTACACGACAGATGATATGAAAAATATATTCATACAGGGTTGATATTACTCATTCACTCAAGTTAATAAAGAACTAAATTTACCTAATGCTACTCATAATATAGGAGTATTCGGGGATACAATTCTTAATGTATTACATTGCATATGTTTAGGACCATGAATAATTGCAACATTATTAGTTATATTAGTTTTATTATCATGAATTTATTTATTACTATTAAATCCGAAAGAATATTTTAAATACTTATTGGGCAATAATGATATATTCAAAGTTCGCAATTATCTTAAGAAACCAAATTCAGTCTTTTATTACACGCCTGAAGTGAAACGCTATTTTTCATTTTTACTAGCAGCAGCTAAAACATTAGAAATCAACCCCGATTCATTGAGCTTTAACAAACTTATTAAATTAGTTAAAAAGAATATAGCTGACATAGCCGCAAACCCTTTAACTTCAGAATATTTTGTAAACCCTAACTCAAGTAAAGCAAAAATTGAAACTGATGAAGAAAAATTTGAGAAATTTATAAACGAAAAATTGATAAATCAGCAAATTCAAGATAATATAGAAAATCCAGAAACACTAAATGAAGAAATAAATGTTGTTCAATCTGAAAATTCAGCTCAAATTGATATGGGCAACGAAACAGTATGTCATGAAACAGATAATCTTTCACAAAACACAAACACAATTCAACAAACCGTGTTAAACGAAATACCTACAACCGAAAATATTACTGATATTAACTTAAATGAAGGTAATTTTACAGAAGTGAATAATACTGTAATAACCAATGACGATTCAACGTATACCATTGTAAATACTACTGAAAATGAAAATTTACAAGAACACGATAGATCATGTATTTTTGATGAAAACAATGACGAACATGAAGAATTAATAATTGATAAAACAATTGAATTAAGAAGTGTTGACACAGACGAATTACAAAACCAAACAGTATTAACTAATATTGATGCAAAAGGAGCTACTCAAACAAACTCTATTGAATTAAATATTAATAGTGAAAACAAAACAGTAAGTGATAACTTAATTAATAACAGCATTGATGCGTCCAAGGAAACAAAGGTAGTTAACAAGCCAAGTTTTGTATTGCTTGAAGATACAGAAGAATTAAAGCAACCAGAAGAAGAATCAACCAAAGAAGCAAAAAATATTGATAAAAAAATAGGTTTTATAACAATTGATACTGCTGAAATAGGAACCAACACAACTCTAATCTCAAAAATCGATAAAGACGAATTAAACAAAAATAATCGGATTTGAGGACCACAAGAAGGATTTATTTTTGACACTTCAACATTTGAAATGCCATTAACACCTAATGAACAACTCGAAAAAACTCAGCAAATATTGCTTGAAGATGAAGATGACGGTACATGAATAAATCCGTTTGAATAGGAATAACATGAAAATAACACCATGAGAAGATGCATTAAAGTTAATAACAAACAAGGAAAACACTAACGTCACTTTCTTTGTTATTTTTACACGCCATCAGGATTGAAATTGTATGGTTATGTCCGAAGAATATAAAATAGTTAGAAAGCATTTTCAAAACGAAAAATCAGTGCAATTTTTACATGTAGATATCGATGAATCAAAATTATTAACCGAAATAAATAGCCCATTCCGTGTGTTACAGGTCCCAACATTCTTAATAATATTTAATAATAAGGTCAAAAGGTCGGGTAGTGGATATTATCCGAGAGAAATAATGATTGATTTTATAGAAGAAAACTTAGACTAATGACAGAATATTTAAAAAACCGTTTATCAAATGTGCCTAAAGCAGCCGGAATTTATTTATGAAAAGACAAGGATAATCAAATTATTTATGTGGGCAAGGCTAAAAATTTGAATAGAAGAATGCATCAGTACTTTGAAGGTGCAATTAATTCATACAAAACTAATGCTTTAGTTGAACGCATTAGTGATTTTGATTTATTTATTTGTCGAAATGATAAGGAAGCCTTATTACTTGAAAAACAGTATATAGAAAAATATAATCCTGAATATAATATCCTTCTACTCGATGATAAAAGATACCCTTATATTAAAATTGAATTGAAACCTCATGACTTGGATATATCTATAGTTCGCAAGATTAAAAAGAAAGAAAATTCTAACCTTATTTATTTCGGTCCATTTCCCCAGGGATATGGTGCGGGCGTAATTCTTAAATTACTTCAAAGAGAAGCTTTTTTTGAAAACGGTTTACGAATTCAAACTAAAGATATTGAATTCTGAAAACAAAAATTCAATCATATTAAATCAATCATTACTTTTCAACAGAAATATATTGCGCAGTTAAAAGAAAAAATGTTTACTGCAAGCGCCAATCTTCAATTTGAAATAGCTTTAGATATTAAAAACTCTTTACAATATTTAGACAAAATCGGGCAGGATCAAATTATTGAATTAAAAAATTTTCAAAACATTGATGTCTTCTGTTACAAAATAATTCAAGACACACTATACGCAACAATATTATTTTATAGACATGGAAATTTAATTGGAAAAGACAATATTGTTATAGATATGTATATTGATGAATTCGAAACATTGTCAAATTTTTTCAGAAAATATTATTTGAATAAACACGTTCCAGAATCTATTGTGGTCAATCCCGAATTGGAGCAGTTTAATCTAGAGAATGAGTGTTCGTTGAATTTTACATATCCAAAAATTGGCAACTACAAAAAAATACTGAATATAGCTCAGTTAAACTTAGACGAATTTTGTGCTAATCAAAACAAATATTTTATCAACGCCGAGAAAAAAGCATTTAACATGCTTAAATTACTATCTAAATATACAGATGACCAAATTCCACACAACATTGTTGCATTCGATAATTCAAACTTTGCCAATACTAATCCTGTCGGAGTTGCTGTTGTTTACACAAATGGACTTAAAAATAAATTCTACTATCGAAAATTCAACCACACAGAAATTTCGAGTCGTCAAGCTGATGTAGAATACATGAAATTAAGTGTCCATAAATATTTTCAAGACTTAAAGAATAATGTATTGCCTGATTTAGTAATTGTTGATGGTGGGTTAGCTCAAATTCACGAAGCAAAAAAAATTCTATTTGATATGAATCTAAATATTAACGTGATTGGATTAGTCAAAAACGATTATCACAGAACATCAAAATTAATTGATTTACAAGAACAAATAAGATCAATCCAACCACTAGATTTGAAAAATTTCTTAACGGAAATTCAAGTCGAAGTTGATAGATTCGCTAAATCCCATCACAGAAAAAGAGCAAAAATTTCATCTTTAGAAGGTAAATTACAGAGAATTAAAGGTTTGGGGCCAAATTATGAAAATAAATTGTTAAAATATTTTAAGACATATAACAATATTTATAATGCGCCTATTGAGGAACTGGAAAAAGTTGTTCCCAAAAATATTGCATTAAAAATATTTAACAAAGAATATTTATAAGGAGACAACATGCCAATTAATTTTTTCTCATTCGAAGTTTCATCATATTTGAACCTTTTTTTAATTGCATTAGTCATTTGACCGATAATTTACCAGTTAATTTTATGGCGTTTTTTCTTGAAAAAATTTTCTTTTTTCAAGAAAAACGAACTAATTACTCACTCATTAAGAAAATCTAAAATTAAAAATTTAATTCATTACGCGATAGTGGGTGTTGTTGGTCTGGCAGCTACATCAATACTTTATTTAATCGGATCGTTATTTCTAGAATCTGAAGAATTTTGAATCAAAAATAAAATGAGCGTTATAGCTGCAATAATATTTACGGCTGCAACATCAATTATTGGTTTAGTAACAATGGGAATTTTAATTTCACAAATGAAAATTAATCACAAAATTGATTGAAATAGTATTAAAAATATATCAATTGAAAAGGATTTAAATTTCAATAATTCAGATTTCCAAATTAGATGATTAGATCCAATAACAAAACAATATGAGGAAGCGAATCAGAAAGTTTTGAATGTCGAATGAAAAAAAGATTTTAATTTTTATCATTCAATGAGTATCAAGAAAAATATCTCCTTCAATGTTTTGAATCATTATTTGGCTAAAGCCGATTGCTTTTATTTCTACGGAATAAATGCACCCGAAAAAAATATCGAGTTTATTTGTTCGGCTGTTGTTAACCAGTTAATTCAAGAAGGCCTTTATGAAAATCTAGATTCTGCTATTGATGACCTTTCAAAAAAAATATATTAAATATCTTAGGTGTGCCTAAGGTCCTCAATTTAAAGTTCAAGCGTACACAAAAAGATAAATTTGGTTGTGTGTAGCTTGAACTTTTTAATATAAAACGAACCCTACAAACAATGAAAAAAGCACATGTGTATTATTATCTAATCAATAGATAAAAACATTTTAAATAAAAAAGTTTGCATATTTAAATTCATTTAAACCGCGTATCAGAGTTAACTAACAATATCTGGGTGGCTAGATAACTTGAAATACTTTTGTTTTTTAATATAATTGATTTGCAAAAAAAAGAAAGCACATAAAAGGGGGGGAAATGTATGAAATTTTATACACATCATTATACATATCAATGTTTATTATATATATAGTCGTACCCATTATTGTTCTGCTGTTTAATTCAATAATTCTCAATACGCTGCATAAAAGCACTTATTTAAAATCGCGAAAAAATAGAATGAAATTTTATCTATCTTTTTCGACAATTTGATTCGTCTGGATGCTTATACTATTTATAATAAGTTTAACCTATACAATACAAAAGTTCAGTTTCTATTCGGATTTTAAAATTTGGAAATCAGATATTTACAATTGATTAAAAAAATTTGACATTTTTTTAGATTTGGTAAATATATTTAGTTTTATAGGATTTATAATAATCATTCCCTTATTTATTTTTAATATCTTATATTGAGCAAAATTAAAAAACAAAAGACTATTATATTTTGAATATAAAGAACTAATTAATTTTAACGATGAAGAATATAATATTGATTTTCTTAAAATGAATGTAAAAATAACCAGAAGAAAAAGAATTGTTACAACAACACAAGAAACATTGGAGAAATTAAAAAGAATACCTAAAATATTGCCAAGAAAATTGTTAATTATGGATATAGTGTTTTGTTGTATTGGTTATTCTCTTTCATATACAGATGAAGATTTCGAATCAGATGAAATTCAGTTTCAATTTATGATGATGAATTATATTAAACAGCTTAAAATGAATTTTGGTTTTTCTGATGATGAGATTGAAAAAGCATACTATAAATTTATGATAAAAGATAAAAATAAAAAAGATGCAAAATAACGAATATACTCTATTAACAGAGTAATTCGTTATTTTTTAATCCAATAAATAGCCAAAATTCAATGATTATTAAATTAATAACAGTCTAACTAGCTGAATATTAAATATTTTTTGGCTCTACTTAATGGTAGGTGTTTTTTTTATGCCAAAATCCAAAGAAAGGAGAGCTTATAGCTAACAGAATTAAAGGCATTACGGTTGAAATTGGTGGGGATACTACTGGTCTTTATAAAGTCTTAAAAGGCGTTAACTCATCAATAAGACAAACTCAGACCACTCTTATTCCTACTTAGGTATGTAGAACTATGGATATCAATAAAGGAATTGAATTTGGTAACGATAAGTATGGTGCTAGATATATGGACAGAAAAAGCAATGATGGAGTAAAATAAAGCAAAGTTGCAGGTCAAGCTGAATTTGATAAGTTAAGCATGCATTTTAATAAAAGTAGTAAATACGCATTTATTTTAAAAGTAATCATTGAAAATTCCGAATGTAGATGTATATATTACGGGCAGTAATTCAAAGATGATTTCATCAGATGTACTAACGCAGTTTAGAGATCGTGGCGATGAAATAAGAGTATATCCATTTTCGTTTGCAGAATTTTATTCATGTTATGAAGGAGACAAGGGAAAGGCTTTTGCTGAATTCTGCCTGTACGGTGGAATGCCAATGTCTGCGCAACTTAAAAGTCATGAAAAAAAGAGCGAGTATTTGAAGAATGTTTTTACAAGTACTTATATTAAAGATGTAATGGAGCGCAATAAAGTTCTTAAAGATGCATCTATAATGGATGATTTGTTAGATATTATATCTTCATCTATTGGTTCTTTATCAAATCCGACTAAACTGGCTAATACTTTCATGTCAGAGAAGAATATAAAGATATCACCGTTTACGGTAAGCAATTACTTGGACTACTTTATAGATGCTTTTTTAATTGAAAAGGCCAGAAGATATGATGTAAAAGGGAGAAAATATATATCAGCCCCGTATAAATACTATTTTTCAGATATTGGACTTAGAAATGCAAGGTTGAATTTCAGACAGAATGAGCAGTCACATATTATGGAGAATATAATATATAATGAACTTCGCATGAGGGGGTTAAATGTAGATGTTGGTGTTGTGGAATATAACTATAAAGATGAGAATAGAAAAACGATTAGAAAAAATTTAGAAGTAGACTTTATTATCAATAGAGGAAGTAATAGATATTATATTCAATCGGCGCTTAATGTTGATACAAGAGAAAAACAAATACAAGAAACGGAATCCTTAAGAAGAACAGGAGATTCATTTAAGAAAGTTGTTATAGTTAGAAACAACATAGTGCCTAGATTTGATAACGATGGAATTTTATATATTGGAGTAGAGGATTTTCTCTTGGATGAAACAGCACTGGATTTATAGAAATAGCATCGTTAGATTTAATAAAAATGCATATTTACTCGATGATTTTAAATAAATAACAGTCTAACTAGCTGAATATTAAATATTTTTCGGCACTTACTTAATAGTAGGTGCTTTTTTCATGCCAATTTTAGGAAGGAGGTGGACAAGTGGCAAACAGAATAAAAGGTATTACCGTTGAGATTGGTGGAGATACAACAGGTCTTGATAAAGCCTTAAAAAGCGTTAACTCTTCAATAAGACAAACGCGGGCTTCTCTTCGTGATGTTAATCATCTGCTTAAGCTCGATCCTAGAAATAGTGAACTTTAGGTACAAAAGCAAAAACTACTGCAAAATGACTAAAAGGAACTAAGGAAAAACTAGAAACCTTAAAAGAAGCAGATAAACAAGCAAAAATACAACTTGAAAAAGGAGAGCTAGGTCAAGATAAATATGATGCTCTTCAAAGAGATAGTAGAAGCTAAGAACAAACTAAAAGAGCTTGAAAAAGAAGCAAGTGTTGCAAGTAGTTCATTAACTAAAATATCTGATACCGGAGCTAAACTTAAGACTGTTGGAAAAGGCATAGAGTCGGCCGGTAAAAAGATGTTTGATTCATCTGAAGGAGTTTTAGTTGTTGGCGGTGGATCAGCAAAATGAGTATAGACTTTAAAAATGCAATGGCAAAAACAAATGCCAAAGGCGATACACAAAAATTCAACTTAAAACATTAGAAAATCAGATAATAGCTTTATCTAATCAAACAGGTATTAGTTCTAGCGGATGGTGTTTCTTCCGATTTTTTTGTGATCTTGCATTTTTTTATTCACCCATAGATTTTCCTATAGTTCTATTTTTTATATATTCATTTATTTCACCTTGCATTTATTGTCGCTAATTAAAATATATTCCCAAAGTGCACTCATTTTAATATAATTTTAATTAGCTAAAAAATAGCTGATGTATTAATAAGGAGAAAATATGAACAAAGAATTAATCTTAAATGATTATATTAATAAAATAAATGAAATATCAAAACACGATATTAATCAAGACCAAAAAGATCTAATAATTAATATCTTAAAAAGAACAGATGAAAAAGATTTACAAGATGTATATCAATTTTTAATTAAAAGAGTAAAAATTGGTTTTGTTTTCGATGAAGCACCAGCTTGCAAAAACACAGCTTTAGCTTTACTTAAAAAAGATAATGAAAAATCGTTTATTAATGATATGTTAAATCACCAAGAATTTGAAAATACTCTAATTATTGGTGAAAACTATGATGCTTTAAAGAATCTATTAGTGATAGAGAGAGAGAGAGAGTCGCTAGCGACACCAATGCATTTTACGATGTAATTTACATCGATCCTCCTTATAATACCGAATCATCTTTAAGCGATGGAAATAGTTTAAAAAATGGCGAAAAAGATGATATCGCAGCTTCAAAATTTATTTATCGTGATAAATTTAGTCGTACTGGTTGACTAAATATGATGAGCGAGCGTTTAAGAATGGCAAAAGACCTATTGAAAGAAGATGGGGTTATTTTTGTATCAATTGATGATACTGAACAAGCCTATTTAAAAGTATTAATGGATGAAATTTTTGGGGAGGAGAATTTTGTTGTAAATCTGATTTGACAAAAAACAACAGCACCTAAAAACAATTCAAAATATTTTAGCATCAATCATGATTATATTTTGCTTTATTCAAAAAATAAAAATAAGTTAAATATTAGTTTGGACGAAAGAACAGAAAAACAGCTAAAAGAATATAAAAACAATGATAATGATTCAAGAGGCCCTTGAACAAGAATTAAATTACGTTCTCCAAAGTATAATAAATCTAATGATTATGAAATTGAATATATGGGAAAAGTTTATAAACAACCCGAAGGCTTTTCGTGAGTCGTTTCTAAAGAAACTATGAAAAAACTAATCGACGAAAATAGGGTTTATTCAGAAGGAAGTATGTTAAGAAAGAAGGCGTTTTTATATGAATCAAAAAATGGTGTAACACCTATCTCAATATTATTAAAAGACAAGGTTGGAATTTCACAATCAGGAACAGAGTTATTAAGAAAAATCATAGGTAATCTCTTTGATTATCCCAAACCTGTATCTTTAATAAAATATTTGATATCAAAAATCCCTAACAAAAACGCCCGTGTTCTTGATTTCTTCGCCGGTTCTGGTACCACAGGTCACGCTGTTATGGAATTAAACAGAGAAGATGGTGGAAATAGAACTTTTACATTAGTTACTAATAATGAAAATAACATAGCATATGATGTAACTTATGAAAGACTTTATAGAATAAATAATGGTAAAGGTACAAAAGAAGAATCATTTAAATGACTAGAAAAGAATAAACCTTATAAGCAAAATCTTAATGTTTTTAACATTGAATATTTTGATACAAAACTTTTCGATGACAATGTTAATAATGAATTAATCAAGCAAACATTAATTGACGAATTACAAGACAATGGAATCACAACATTCACAAAATTTGAAAAGCAACTTTATTTTGACCTAATGTCTTTAAAACCTCTTGATACTGATAAGGAAAATGAAAATGGCGGCAATTAATTTATCGGATGTCCAAGCTAGAGCAGTTAAAGAATTAGTTGAAAAATGTGATTTAAATAATAAATCATCGATTTATTTTAAAGCGCCCACCGGTAGTGGTAAAACATTCATGATTGCTAATGTAATTGATCGATTAATTAAATTACATGGTAATAAGCAAAAATTGTTTTTTATTATTGCTACTTTATCTTCTGGCGAATTGCCTAAGCAAATGGAACAAAATTTAAATGAATACAAACATGTTTTATACTCGATTAGAAATATTGAAAGAATAGAATCGCCTAGTATCAATAAAACTAAAAATAAAGATTATGAACCAAGATTAGTTTTAGAACAAAATAAAGTAATGATTTTTGGGGCTTCAACCTTTGGAAAAGGAAGAATACTTACAGAATATAATTACTTGGAAAACTTTATTGAAGAGATTAAAAATGAAGGCTATAAATTAATCTATATTAGAGATGAATCGCACCACGGGGGTGAGGTTAAAAACAATTTTGTTGATATTGATAGAAATGACTTAAAAAATAAAGATCAACAAAATGAAAAGCATTTTGAAGCCTTGATTCAAAAAGCTGCTCAATATATTATTAAAATGACAGCTACACCGCCGAGAACTCAAAATCAAGTAGTAATAACCGAAAAAGAATTACAAACAGATTCAATTAAATTAATTAAAACAGAAGCAAAAAGAAATGATTTTAAAGTTGATAAATTCTTAGAAGAAATTAGCGACTTTGATTTATTACAAAAAGCATGTGAAAAATTCAAAGAAATCAAAAAAGCATATGGCAATGCTGAGTTAGAACCATCATTAATTAATATTCATCCAGCAATGCTAATTCAAGTAAAAGACAAAACGGAAAAAGACGAAAATTTTGAACAAAACATAAAAGAAATTATCAAAATACTTGAACAAAATAATTTAACTTGGGTTAAATATTTCAGCGGGGATAAAGTAGATCAAAATACCAGTAGTATTAAGGAAGAAGTTTCTCTAAAAAAGATATCTAGAAATAATTCTGGTGTTGATTGCATTATTTTTAAAGTAGGTCCAGCCACTGGTTGAAATATTCCAAGAGCGTGTATGCTCGTTCAATTAAGAAATGTTTCGTCTGAAAACCTAAATATTCAAACATTGGGAAGAATAAAAAGAAATCCTAATCCTAATTATTTTGTTGATAATGATGATCAATTGTTTGAAAATTCAATTGCTAATAAATATTGGTTTTATTCAAACTTTGAAGAAAAGAAAAGAGAATGAAGTTATTATGAATTGCAGGAGAAATGAAAGCAAGATTATAATGGCTTAACTTCATTTTATAAAGGAAGCATAAATAGAAATTTATTAAAAAAGGTATCAAATACTAATGCATATAATGATGAACTTATTGGTGTTTTATCCAAAAAAGAAATCCTTGAAGAATGTAATGCACTTCAACAACATTTTAGGGAATATCATTATTTAGCTCCCAAAGCAGAATTATTGAAAAACGATAAAAATGAAAACTTTAGAAAAATTAATGATCAAGATAAAATAACCAATTCAATTGAATTAGAGTTATATATTGAAAATTTTTTAGATACAAACAAAGCTTATTTTATTGATGCAACAAAATTCAAGATTAATGGGTGAATAAAATCAACATTTTTAGACGACCCAAATAAGCCTGAATATATTTCGGCTAATTTGGTTTGGTTTGTAATTTCGTATCTTTACATTAGTCAAATTAAACAAATTCATAAAGAACAAATGAATAAATACAAAAAAACCGTACAAGAAAAAGAATTTATATTATCTAAACAAAATTCATTACCAGGCAATGAGTATCAATGAATAAATAGTGACTTACATATTGCATTTGACAATGAATTCGATGAAGTGAAATTAAATTACGCATATCAAAATACATATTTTGTTAACGAAAAAGAAAAATATAAACACTATTTAGATAGCCATAATGAAGAAATTATTTTAAACGCATTAAAAAATGTGTTTAAAGAAAAATACAAGAATGATGCTGAAGATTTTTATAATAAAGTAAAAATTTGAACTAAAAACCCAACCTTACACGGCGTAAATTATGAATACTATAGTAAAGATTATGATATTAAAAACTCATTCCCAGATATTGTAATTAAATATGGTAAACATCAAATTATTATTGAAGTTAAAGACGCCACTAAAGACTATGATAAAGAGAAGACTAAAAAAATTATAGAAGCATATCGTGCTTATATTGATGACCAATTGGATAATAGTTTTATTTTATCGCCTTTGACTTTGTTGGTCTGCAAAGTTAAAAAAGAAGATTCTCAAAGCAAAAAAAGCGGAAAAATGGAAATAACTTTTGAAGGTGCAAGCACAAATGAGTTATTCAATGACAAAATTAATGATGGCACATTTGACAAAAAAGGACTTGCTATAGAAAATCTTTTTAAGGATATGTTTGATGTCATTGATAAATTAGATAATAATTAGTTTTTAAGAATTAACTAAAATAGCAAAAATTAACATTAACTATAAAGGTGGACAACAAAAATTAACATTGCAAAGTGTTAATTTTTCGTACACAACCATTAGTGGTGGGATACCCCACCAAAAATTAAAAAATAAAAACTGAAAAGGATTATTGAATATGTCAAGACATTTAAAAATGGAAGAGTTTGATTTCATATTTGAGGTTTACCCAAAATATGGAAAGTCAGAAGCTATAAAAGCATTTTGAAATATTTCTCCAAAAACAAAGTTTGTTAAGAGAAAACATCTCGCAAGGAAAATTGCAAAAATAATTAAATATTATAATTTAGGAATGAAAGAAAAATTATTAACCAAAAAAAGGCAAAGATAGAAAAACGGGCTCAGAAATACCTAGAAAAGAACCAAATTTTGATTGAGATATTTTTGATAGAAATGATCTAATTGAGATAGCAAAAAGATATTATGAAATAACTAATGAAAAACCTAAGAAAGATAAGAAAGAAGAAGCTAAAAATTTTTGACAAGTTCTAATAAGTTGTTCCTGCAAAAAAGTTTCATACTAAAACTTTTATTTCACGCTCCTTTATGTTAGAATATAGAGCGTGAAAGGAAAGTGAATACTGTGAGTTATCAAGATTTATTAATGAAAATAGTTGATGAGAATAATGGTTATTTAGATACTTCACTAGCTCTTAGTAAGGGTGTGTCTTCTACTATTTTAACAACTTTCAAAAGGAAAAATAACCTTGTTCGCATAACGCAGGGTTTATATAAGTTACCAGATGCTTGGGATGACGAGTTATATGTTATTTCTAATTCTAATCCTCGAGCGGTTTTTTCGCATGAAACAGCTCTGTACTTGCATAGTCTGATGGATAGAGAACCTTTGGATATTAGCGTGACAGTAAAAGCAGGATATAATGCTACGCATCTTAGAAAAAAGAATATTCGTGTATATCAGTTAGATGAAGAAAAATATGAACTGGGGCAAAGTGTTATTCAGACAGCTTTTGGCCATGATGTAAAAGTTTATGATTTAGAGCGAAGCGTGTGTGATTTAGTAAGGAATAAGGATAAGACTGATGTTCAGATTTATTCTACTGCATGAAAGAATTATTTATCTAGAGCAGATAAAAATATTTCCAAACTTATGAGGTATGCTAAAGAGTTTAATATTCAAGATATTGTTAGGGGATATTTGGAGGTGGTTTTGTGATAACGAGTTCAAGACAGTTAAAAGATAAAATAAATAATCTAACTGGTGGGGATAGCAAGAAATCGCAGGTTTATCTTCGGAATTTCTTTATGGAGCGTTTCTTGGAAAGGGTTTCTAGGTCTGATTATAAAAACAATTTTATTGTTAAAGGTGGAATCCTTGTGTCATCACTTGTTGGTCTTGATACGAGGGCAACAATGGATATTGACACCACAGTTAAAAGTCTAACTCTAAGCGAGACGGAAGCTAGAAACATAGTAGAAAATATTATGAGTGCCGATCTTGCTGATGGCGTTACTTTTAAGATGGTTAATAGTGCATTAATTATGGAAGAACATGACTATCCAGGTATTAGATTTAGCATTGATGGGTATTTTGAGAAAATTAGACAAGCAATAAAAATAGATTTATCAACGGGAGACGCTATTACACCAAGAGCAATAGAATACAAATATTTCCTAATGTTTGAAGATAGATATATCTCATTACTCACATATAACATAGAGACCTTGTTAGCAGAAAAATTAGAAACCATGATAGCGAGATCAACAGCTAATACTAGAATGAGAGATTTCTACGATATTTTTCTAATAACAGGGGGAAACGACTATTCAATTGAGGTATTGCATGAAGCAGTTATAAAAACAGCCACTAAAAGAGGAACGCTAGATGTGTTGAAGGATTATAAACAGATTTTAGTAGATGTTAAAGAAAGTGAAATCATGCGAAAAGCATGGACTAACTTCGAAAAACAATCATTTTTTGTTAAGGATACAAATTGGGATAAAGTGATTGATTCTTGTATTAATCTTGCTGATGAAGTTTTTAATAATTAGATAAGTTGTTCATAGTTTTAATATTAATAAATGCAAATTAAGAAGAATGTATTCGAAAATCAGGAATGTCAAATAAGAAAGAATTATCAACAACAAAGTTGTATTATGCATTTCCGATTATAATCATAGGATGTAAAGATGCAAATTTAGATATAATATCACTAAATTATCTTCATCATATAGTTTGGGAGATATGTTAGTAATAGCAACTGTTGATGTAAGCAATTTAGCTAATAATATAAAAAAGAAATGGAATTTAGCGTAAATATTTCAAGCAAATACACGATGAAAGAAATAGAAGGTACAGGATTTTTTAGTGGTATAGATAAACTTTGAAAGTTAAATCTCGAATATATAATTGTTAAAACTATAGATGCATCGCTTATAGATAAGTGCGCTATAAATATAGAGTGTAAAGTGTAAAAAATATTGGAAATTGATGGATATTTAACCATAATTTTTAAAATCACAAGAAGATTAGTAAGCGGTAGCTTGCTTAACAATGATTTAAGCTTTAGTAATGAAAAGTTTAATCCTGTGTTTTTTGTCGAGATAAACAAAAAAGAGTTTACCGTTATTTAGATGAAAATATTAATGAATTTGGCGAATTTTAAGAATAATAAGCAATTTAACTAAAACAAACTTAAGACATTTACATTTTGTAGGTGCTTTTTTATGCCTAGTCAAATTATGGTTGGACATTTTTTTATGCCCATTTTTTAGGAAAGTTGGAAGTTTGTGGCAAGTAGAATTAAAGGTATTACGGTTGAAATTGGTTGACATACTGCTGGTCTTGATAAGGCACTTAGAAGTCTTAATTCAACAAAAAAACAAGACCACTTTTTTTGTAATCTTGCGTTTTTTTATATTAAAAAGTGTTTTTTCAATTTTATTAATCAGTTATTTATATCTAATAGAAAGTAATTTTTGGAATTTTATTAAAAAGTAAAAAGTTTTTAGTAATTCAGATTTTGATTTTGTTTGTGCCTCTTAATTCATTGTTTACGTTGTTTTGTATGAATTAATTCAAAATTAAACATATACAAAATTTTAAAATTCCTTTAACTCACATTTTTTTATATCTAATGCTACTAAAATGGTTTGTAAATAAATATTTAGCATTTTGTATCTTTAAATTATTTTATATAGTCATTTATTTCACCTTGCATTTATCGTCGCTAATTAAAATATATTCCCAAAGCGCACTCATTTTAATATAATTTTAATTAGCTAAAAAATAGCTGATGTATTAATAAGGAGAAAATATGAACAAAGAATTAATCTTAAATGATTATATTAATAAAATAAATGAAATATCAAAACACGATATTAATCAAGACCAAAAAGATCTAATAATTAATATCTTAAAAAGAACAGATGAAAAAGATTTACAAGATGTATATCAATTTTTAATTAAAAGAGTAAAAATTGGTTTTGTTTTCGATGAAGCACCAGCTTGCAAAAACACAGCTTTAGCTTTACTTAAAAAAGATAATGAAAAATCATTTATTAATGATATGTTAAATCACCAAGAATTTGAAAATACTCTAATTATTGGTGAAAACTATGATGCTTTAAAGAATCTATTAGTGATAGAGAGAGAGAGTCGCTAGCGACACCAATGCATTTTACGATGTAATTTACATCGATCCTCCTTATAATACCGAATCATCTTTAAGCGATGGAAATAGTTTAAAAAATGGCGAAAAAGATGATATCGCAGCTTCAAAATTTATTTATCGTGATAAATTTAGTCGTACTGGTTGACTAAATATGATGAGCGAGCGTTTAAGAATGGCAAAAGACCTATTGAAAGAAGATGGGGTTATTTTTGTATCAATTGATGATACTGAACAAGCCTATTTAAAAGTATTAATGGACGAAATTTTTGGGGAGGAGAATTTTGTTTCAAGTATTGTTTGAAAAAAACATAATTCTCAAAATGACGCAGTTTATATTGAAAGTAATCATGAATATATTATTTGTTTCTCAAAGAATAAAAGCCAAACCAAATTAATTAAAAACAAAATAGATAATAAATCAGGAAAAAGTTTCTCTCTATTACTGGGTAATACTGAAGGCGGAAGACTTAACAATAGGTATAAAATGGGTTACACTGTTTATTGAAATAAATCCACAGGTGATTTAATACCATTGCATGATTACGATTTAGAAAAAGCAAAAACTTCAAATGATATTAATATTTATAAGGACAATAAAGAACTATTGCAACAAGGTTACACAATTATTAGACCTCCTAAAACCGGCAATTATATTTTACGTTGAAAGTGAAATATAGACAATTTCTTGCGTAACAAAGAGAAAGTCGTGGTTAAAACAAAAAAAGATGGAACTTATACACTTCATTATCTTGATGAGAGGAATTTTAAATTTGTTGGAAATAAATCAATTATTGAAAACATTTCTTCTTCATTAGGCTCGAGAATAAACAGAGAAGTTGAAATAAATTTTACCAATCCAAAGCCAATAGAATTAATTAAGCACATATTGAAGATGTTTAATAACAATTCACGCGTCCTTGATTTCTTCGCTGGTTCTGGTACCACAGGTCACGCTGTTATGGAATTAAACAGAGAAGATGGTGGAAATAGAACTTTTACATTAGTTACTAATAATGAAAATAACATAGCATATGATGTAACTTATGAAAGACTTTATAGAATAAATAATGGTAAAGGTACAAAAGAAGAATCATTTAAATGACTAGAAAAGAATAAACCTTATAAGCAAAATCTTAATGTTTTTAACATTGAATATTTTGATACAAAACTTTTCGATGACAATGTTAATAATGAATTAATCAAGCAAACATTAATTGACGAATTACAAGACAATGGAATCACAACATTTACAAAATTTGAAAAGCAACTTTATTTTGACCTAATGTCTTTAAAACCTCTTGATACTGATAAGGAAAATGAAAATGGCGGCAATTAATTTATCGGATGTCCAAGCTAGAGCAGTTAAAGAATTAGTTGAAAAATGTGATTTAAATAATAAATCATCGATTTATTTTAAAGCGCCCACCGGTAGTGGTAAAACATTCATGATTGCTAATGTAATTGATCGATTAATTAAATTACATGGTAATAAGCAAAAATTGTTTTTTATTATTGCAACTTTATCTTCTGGCGAATTACCTAAGCAAATGGAACAAAATTTAAATGAATACAAACATGCTTTATACTCGATTAGAAATATTGAAAGAATAGAATCGCCTAGTATCAATAAAACTAAAAATAAAGATTATGAACCAAGATTAGTTTTAGAACAAAATAAAGTAATGATTTTTGGGGCTTCAACCTTCGGAAAAGGAAGAATCCTTACAGAATATAATTACTTGGAAAACTTTATTGAAGAGATTAAAAATGAAGGCTATAAATTAATCTATATAAGAGATGAATCGCACCACGGGGGTGAGGTTAAAAACAATTTTGTTGATATTGATAGAAATGACTTAAAAAATAAAGATCAACAAAATGAAAAGCATTTTGAAGCCTTGATTCAAAAAGCTGCTCAATATATTATTAAGATGACAGCTACACCGCCGAGAACTCAAAATCAAGTAGTAATAACCGAAAAGGAATTACAAACAGATTCAATTAAATTAATTAAAACAGAAGCAAAAAGAAATGATTTTAAAGTTGATAAATTTTTAGAAGAAATTAGCGACTTTGATTTATTGCAAAAAGCATGTGAAAAATTCAAAGAAATCAAAAAAGCATATGGTAATGCTGAGTTAGAACCATCATTAATTAATATTCATCCAGCAATGCTAATTCAAGTAAAAGATAAAACGGAAAAAGATGAAAATTTTGAACAAAACATAAAAGAAATTATCAAAATACTTGAACAAAATAATTTAACTTGGGTTAAATATTTCAGTGGGGATAAAGTAGATCAAAATACCAGTAGTATTAAGGAAGAAGTTTCTCTAAAAAAGATATCTAAAAATAATTCTGGTGTTGATTGCATTATTTTTAAAGTAGGTCCAGCCACTGGTTGAAATATTCCAAGAGCGTGTATGCTCGTTCAATTAAGAAATGTTTCGTCTGAAAACCTAAATATTCAAACATTGGGAAGAATAAAAAGAAATCCTAATCCTAATTATTTTGTTGATAATGATGATCAATTGTTTGAAAATTCAATTGCTAATAAATATTGGTTTTATTCAAACTTTGAAGAAAAGAAAAGAGAATGAAGTTATTATGAATTGCAGGAGAAATGAAAGCAAGATTATAATGGCTTAACTTCATTTTATAAAGGAAGCATAAATAGAAATTTATTAAAAAAGGTATCAAATACTAATGCATATAATGATGAACTTATTGGTGTTTTATCCAAAAAAGAAATCCTTGAAGAATGTAATGCACTTCAACAACATTTTAGGGAATATCATTATTTAGCTCCCAAAGCGGAATTATTGAAAAACGATAAAAATGAAAACTTTAGAAAAATTAATGATCAAGATAAAATAACCAATTCAATTGAATTAGAGTTATATATTGAAAATTTTTTAGATACAAACAAAGCTTATTTTATTGATGCAACAAAATTCAAGATTAATGGTTGAATAAAATCAACATTTTTAGACGACCCAAATAAGCCTGAATATATTTCGGCTAATTTGGTTTGGTTTGTAATTTCGTATCTTTACATTAGTCAAATTAAACAAATTCATAAAGAACAAATGAATAAATACAAAAAAACCGTACAAGAAAAAGAATTTATATTATCTAAACAAAATTCATTACCAGGCAATGAGTATCAATGAATAAATAGTGACTTACATATTGCTTTTGACAATGAATTCGATGAAGTGAAATTAAATTACGCATATCAAAATACATATTTTGTTAACGAAAAAGAAAAATATAAACACTATTTAGATAGCCATAATGAAGAAATTATTTTAAACGCATTAAAAAATGTGTTTAAAGAAAAATACAAGAATGATGCTGAAGATTTTTATAATAAAGTAAAAATTTGAACTAAAAACCCAACCTTACACGGCGTAAATTATGAATACTATAGTAAAGATTATGATATTAAAAACTCATTCCCAGATATTGTAATTAAATATGGTAAACATCAAATTATTATTGAAGTTAAAGACGCCACTAAAGACTATGATAAAGAGAAGACTAAAAAAATTATAGAAGCATATCGTGCTTATATTGATGACCAATTGGATAATAGTTTTATTTTATCGCCTTTGACTTTGTTGGTCTGCAAAGTTAAAAAAGAAGATTCTCAAAGCAAAAAAAGCGGAAAAATGGAAATAACTTTTGAAGGTGCAAGCACAAATGAGTTATTCAATGACAAAATTAATGATGGCACATTTGACAAAAAAGGACTTGCTATAGAAAATCTTTTTAAGGATATGTTTGATGTCATTGATAAATTAGATAATAATTAGTTTTTAAGAATTAATTAAAATAGCAAAAATTAAGATCAACTAAAATCACTCCGATACAAAGCAAATTAAAATACCAAGTGCATTCGGGATGCGCTTGGTATTTATTTCAGGAAATCATAGACTCGTCTAAGATTTTTAAATGTGACATTTTGTTTTTTTATGGCTTTTTCTAATTAGAGCTACTTCACCATATAAGTCAAAGTCCTCATTAGTTCAGTCTATTTCTGCAGAAGATTCAGTATCAACAGCATCAGAAACAATTGTTAGAATATGTCTATCTGAAAAAGCTCCAAATATTTCCATCAATACTTGTGTTGTGCGTGTGATGGCATCAAGGTATTCTTGATATCTAGATTGTTCTAATGCTTCCAACATTAAAATATTTCTTTTTGAATTAAATTTTTGGTTATTATCAGCGTTGAAAACTAATGATTCTTTTTTTCCATTTATTGCATAAATTAACTCGTTGTTTACAAAGTCAATATCAACTGGTCCAAATTTGTTATCAATCTGTAGCATATTATATGTAAAACCTGTTATAACGCTCATCATATTTAAAACATTTTGCATTGGATCGCTAGTTTCAAATGAACTAATGCCATTTTTAATGATGTTTTTTAATGATGTTGTAACTTTTCTATCGTCGAATGGTTTTAGAAATAGCTCTAACTGACTTGAATTTTGCAATGCCTCAATAGCTTGTTGTTTTAATTCTTGGTATGCCAATTCGTTAATTACGCTGTTATTTAAATCAAACAATCTAAATGCTGTAATAACTACTCATGGTTGCTTTTTAAGCAATCTTCTTAATAAGGTAATAGTCATTTTTGCCTCCTTTAAATATGTTTTTATTATACAAAGACAACAATGCATTAGCGAATAAAACTTTTAGTTATTTCAACTAATTTCTTAGATATTTTTCACTCGCGTTGTGTGTGAGCGGTTTTAGACAAAATGAATAAATGCGCATTATTCAATTCCTTAGCAAGTTCATATGCCCCTGAAGGTCTACAATCCAAATCATAAACACCATGGACTATATATGTTTCAATGTCTTTGATGCGCTCAACATTGTTTAGAATATAATTTTCAGGCATAAAACCTTTGTTAAAAAAATAGTAGTTTTCTAAAAATGATATTTCTTTAGTTTCCTTTAAATTGTTCTCACCATCAAAAGCAATTTCGTTAACACTAATTAAACACGTTTCTCAACGCGACCATTCAATAAATGCTTGATTTCTTATTTTTTCATTATCAGAATTCATTCTGTAATAGTATGCGTCTACAATATTATTTTTTTCTTGTGCAGTTAGAAAATGAGTATATTGGTCAAATTCGCGTGGTTTAAAATAACTTGCGCCTTCTTGGAATAGCCATTTTATATCACTTTCTCTGTTTAGATAAATACCTCTGAGAACCATTTTGCTAACATTTTGTGGATATTTTATTGCATAGCATAAACTCAAGGTAGTGCCTCATGAGCCGCCGAATAGAATTCATTGCTCTATCCCAAGCAATTTACGAATGTTCTCCATATCTTCAACCAAAAAGTCGGTTGTGTTATTTACCGTTGAAATTGATGGAGTTGATAATCCACAACCTCTTTGATCAATTAAAATGATTTTATAAAATTTTGGATCGAAGTATCTACGACAAACAGGGCTTGTTCCACCCCCTGGTCCTCCGTGGACATACACTATAGCAACACCATTCGGATTGCCACTAACTTCATAATAAATTTTATGATTTGAATCAGGAGCTGCGTAAAAACCTTTATGAAAGGGTTCTGTTTCCGGATATAAATATTTTAAATAAGTTTTCATAAACTAAATTTTACATAAAAAACTAGCATTACTGCTAGTTATTATTATTTTTAACTTGAATAAACAGTTCATTAAGTTGTTTTTCATCAACTGTATTAGGCGCTTGGGTAAATACATCCTGTGCTTTAGCATTTTTAGGGAATGCAATAACATCACGAATACTTTTTTCATGAGCTAAAATCATAACCAATCTATCAATACCTAAGCCAATACCACAATGAGGCGGAACCCCGAATTTGAATGAGTTCATGAATCATCCAAATTTTGATTGTTGTTGTTGTTCGTTCATACCGATTAAACTAAACATTTTTTCCTGTGTTTTTTTATCAAAAATTCTTGCCGATCCCGATCCTAATTCAAATCCATTTAATACCAAATCATAACTTTTAGCCATTACTTTTTCTAATGGAAGCTTATCTAATTCTTCAAGTTCATGGTCAAATTGAGTAAATGGGTGATGTGCTGCTTGTCATGAATTATTTTCTTCATCATATTCAAACATAGGTCAATCAGTAATTCATGATAAATGATATTCATCAGGGTTTGCATATTGGAACATTTCGTTTAATTCGACTCTAACAGCCCCAAGTGCTTTTGAAGCATTTTCGTATGTATTAGCAACAATAAAGTATGTTCCATCAGTATTTTGACGAGATTCAATTAATTTATAAGCTGATTCGCTAACTTTATTTGCGAAATTAGTATGTATAATTTTCCCGTCTTCGACAACAAAATAAAAAAGAATATTAGCTTTATTTTTTAATGCAATTTCTGAAAGAGATTTAAAGTCTTTTTTACTGATTTTCGTGTTAACGAAAAGCAAACGTTTAGAAGGTGCATCTTTAATAATGTTAAAATAAGTATCTTTACAAAAATCATTGATATCTTCAATTTTATAACCATATCTCAAATCCGGCTTATCAGTTCCGTAATCTCTTATCGCATCAAAGTATTTAACTCTAACTAAAGGTGTTTTTAGATTTAACCCCAATTGTTTAAAAATGTGAATGAATAATTCTTCAATATATTTTTGGAAATCCTCCACATTCATAAACGAAGCTTCGATGTCAAGTTGAGTAAACTCAGGTTGACGGTCTTTACGGCCATCTTCATCTCTAAAACAACGAGCAAATTGATAATATCTTTCAAAACCAGAAATCATTAAAACTTGCTTGAATAACTGAGGGCTTTGTGGCAATGCTCAAAATTTATCAGCTTCTCTTGTTGGTACTAGGAAATCACGAGCACCCTCGGGTGTTGATCTTGCAAGCATTGGTGTTTCAATATCGATGAAATTATGTTTGTGCATAAATTCACGAACTGCAAACATCAAATTATTTTTCATAATAATATTATTTTGCATTTTAGGTCTACGTAAATCTAAGTAACGATATTTTAATCTCAAATCTTCCTTAACATCGATATCATCTCTAACAGCAAAGGGTAATTCTTCTACTGATTCTGAAAAAATATTAAAACTTTCGACAACTACTTCGATTTCGCCTGTTTTTAATTCTTTGTTTACGCTTTTACGTTGAACAACCTTACCTGAAACTTCTATAATACTTTCTTTAGTGATATTTAAATCTTGATTAAATACACATTGAGTAATTCCACTGCGATCACGTAAATCAATAAATGTTAATTCACCAAAACGTCTTTTATTCGCGACTCATCCGTGCAAAACTACGTCTTGTCCAATGTTTTTAGCGCTTAAATCATTATTATTAATATATTTTGTTTTCATAATTAGCTCCTATTTTGATTATTAAATTATATACGTATTTAGGTATAACCAAATTTATTCATTTAATTTATTTTATCTAAATTTTATCATATGTTTTTTGTGAAAAATTTCACATTAACAACAAATCTTTCCAATATTTTGGAATTAAAAATAGCAGTGATTTGTTTTTTTACATTGCTAAATTTGATTAGAAATCAAAGATTAATCGAGTTTAAAAAAATACAAATGAATTCAACTTGTTACTTATTATTAATATTAATTGGAAATAATTAATTTTTGTAATTGTTAATCTTTGGTAAAATGATAATGCTATTTTATTATTACATTAAATAGGCATGGATAGGATGCGGATGAAAGGCCGCACTTAGGTGGTTTAGCGCTAAACAATTTAATATTTATGAAAGGAAATAAATAACATGGCAAAAATTGATTTTAACCGTGATAAAGAACACGTAAATATCGGTACCATTGGTCACGTTGACCACGGTAAAACTACTTTAACCGCTGCTATTGCTTCTACATTAGCTAAAAAAGGTCTAGCTGAGGCTCGTGATTACGCTTCAATTGACAACGCACCTGAAGAAAAAGCACGTGGTATAACAATTAACACATCACACATTGAATACCAAACAGAAAAACGTCACTATGCACACGTTGACTGTCCAGGTCACGCTGACTACATCAAAAACATGATTACCGGTGCTGCACAAATGGATGGGGCAATCTTAGTTGTTGCTGCTACTGACGGGGCTATGCCTCAAACACGTGAACACATTTTACTATCTAAACAAGTTGGTGTTCCACGTATGGTCGTATTCCTAAACAAAGTTGACATGCTATCAGCAGATGAAGCTGAAATGGTTGACTTAGTTGAAATGGAAGTTCGTGAACTACTTTCAAAATACGGTTTTGACGGAGACAACACACCATTCGTACGTGGTTCAGCTGCTAAAGCTCTAGAAGGAAATGCAGAATACGAAGCTAAAATTTTAGAACTAATGGATGCAGTTGACTCATGAATTGAAACTCCTGTTAAAGAATTTGACAAACCATTCTTAATGGCTGTTGAAGACGTATTCACAATCTCGGGTCGTGGTACAGTCGCTACAGGACGTGTTGAACGTGGAAGATTAAACCTTAACGAAGAAGTTGAAATTGTTGGTCTAAGACCTACAAAGAAAACTGTTGTTACAGGTATGGAAATGTTCAGAAAGAACCTAAAAGAAGTTCAAGCTGGAGATAACGCAGGTCTATTACTACGTGGAGTTGAAAGATCATCAATCGAACGTGGACAAGTTCTTGCTAAACCAGGATCAATCGTTCCTCACACAGAATTTACAGCACAAATTTACGTTCTAACTAAAGATGAAGGTGGACGTCACACTCCATTCTTCAAGAACTACAAACCTCAATTCTACTTCCGTACAACAGACGTTACAGGTGGAGTTGAATTTGAAGCTGGACGTGAAATGGTTACACCAGGTGAAAACGTTGAACTAACTGTTAAATTAATCTCACCAATCGCTGTTGAAGAAGGTACAAAATTCTCAATTCGTGAAGGTGGACACACTGTAGGTTACGGTAACGTTACAAAAATTATTAAATAATTTAAAAATTATTTTGAGATGGGGAAACCCATCTTTTTTTATACTTTCAGATAATTAAAAATTATTAATAATATAAAATAATTATTAAAGCGAGGTAAAAATGACTAAAGAATTTTCTATTCCTACAGGCGAATCAATAAAAAATGTTGCTATCTATGTATTAAATAATTTGACAAAATCAAAAATTTTATTGCTCAATGGAGACCTAGGGGCTGGTAAAACAGCGTTAGTTAAAGAATTGGCAAAGCTTATCGGCATCACCGAAAATATAACTTCTCCAACATTTAACTACATGAAAGATTATGAAGGATTAATTCATATTGACGCATATCATTTGAGTGATGATTTGAGCGAATTTGAAGATTATTATTTAGATAATATCGTCGCTATAGAGTGATCAGATAATATTACGCACAATTATTCCAACTACTTAGATATAAGGATTAAACTAGATAGCAATAATAATCATATTTTTCAAATAAAGGAGGTTGAATAATGAAATTATTTCTCGATACAACTACAGACACGTTTGCAATAGCGCTGTATGATAAAAATTTCAATTTGATAGATTCAAATATACTGGATAAGGAACCCAAAAAAGTTAATTTAATTACTGATTACACAAAAAAAATGCTAACTAAAAATGATATTAAAATTACTGATATAACTGATTTTTATACTAACTTGGGGCCAGGTTATTTTACAGGTGTTCGTATTTCACTAGTGTATTTAAGAACTATCGCCTTATTAACAAATGCAAAAATTTATACTACAAGTTCAATGCAAATTCTTCAAAAACAAAATCCAAATCATAGTAAATTAACTATTAACGCTTCTGGTGGAAAATCTTATGTCTTCTATCCTAAGAATACTGATTTTTCAATTGATTTAATAAAAATTGAAGTTTCAACAACTGATAACTTTGATTCCATTAATTACCACGACTTAATAAACAACTTTGTAAACTACTTAAACTTGTTTATTAGCAATGAAAATCTACTCAACATTGAACCATACTATATAAAACAACCACAAATAGGAGAAAAAAAATAATGAGAATACTTGGTATAGAAACAAGTCATGATGACACATCTATTGCGCTATTAGAAAACGGAAAAATATTGGATTTACACACAATAAGTCAAATAGATGTTTTTAAGGAATTTGGTGGTACGATTCCTGAAATTAGTTCGCGTCTTCACGTAAAAGCAATTAATTTGATACAAATGTTATTTCAAAAAAAATATGACTTAAAAACTATTGATTACATAGCTTATACTGAAAAACCCGGACTAATTGGTACATTGCAAATCGGTTTTTTATTTGCTAACGCATTATCATTAACATTAGATAAACCATTAATTCCAATCAATCATTTACATGGACATTTTTACTCTAATGCAATTGATAATAAAATTAATTATCCATCATTATGTTTATTAGTTTCAGGCGGTCATACTCAATTAATGTTAGTCAACAATGCCTTCGATATTAAAATAATTGGTGAAACACTCGATGATGCTGTTGGCGAAGCATTTGATAAAGTTAGTTCAAAGTTAGGATTAGGTTTTCCTGGTGGTCCAAAAATTGATAAGATCTATCAAAACTATAAAGGGCAATATATTTTATTTACCCAGCCCCACACAGAAAATGAATTTGATTTTAGTTTCAGCGGACTAAAATCACAGGTTTTAAACTATTTCAATACCCAAAAAATGAAAGGTGTTGAAATAGACCCTGAACAAGTTGCCGCAAGTTTCCAAAATACAGCAATTGATTATTTAATTAATAAAACAAAGTTAGCATTAAATAAATATGATGTTAAATCTCTTGTTTTGGCCGGCGGAGTAAGTGCAAATACTGAATTAAGAAAAAGATTTTTAGCTCTTAGTCCTAAAGCTTTAGTTCCTAATTTGAAATATGCCACCGACAATGGCGCAATGATTGCAATGTGCGCTTATATGCAAATCAACGAAAAAAACTAGGTAAATTCAATAATTTCATTCGAAAATCACATGTATATATTAAAAATAAATAATAAAATTTAATTATTCTATATAATATAAATATTAATTATTTTATATATAAAGGGGTTATTATGGCATTTAAAAAACCAGAAATTACAAATAAAATCGTACGTCATATTGGCAAAATAGCTGAAACAAACAGCGGTTACACCAAAGAATTAAATTTAGTATCTTGAAATGACGGTGAAGCTAAATATGATATTCGTGATTGAAGTGAAGATCACGCACGTTCAAGCAAAGGTATCACTTTAACTTTAGAAGAACTAAAAGCTTTAAAAACTATTCTTGATGAAGAAGTTAAAAATCTTTAATTTAATCATTAAAAAATAATAAAAAATAACCTGTAAAAAGGTTGTCTTTTTCTATTTAATAGGAAGTTGAGAAGAGGAAATATGATTATTAAAGCAACAGAAGCACAAAAAAATATCATCTTAGATTTTTTGGACAAAGATGTTGATAACAATTTTTTCTTTATTGGAGATATAGAAAATTTTGGACTTCATTCCAAAATTCATTCAACATATGTAAAATTATCACCTGATAATGAAATAGTAGCAGTATTATTAATTTTTAATAATACCTTGCTTTTTTATGACCCTTTTTCCCAACTACACTGAAATGAAATAATTGAAATAGTTAATAAAAATAAATTAATAAATATTAACATTTCAGAAAATATGTATAAGCGCTTTAGCGACAATTTTAACAGCAAGCGTTTCAACGTTCATAAACAGTATCTAGCCAGACTAAATAGCTTCGTTAACCTAGATACATCACGAGCAATAGAGGCAACAAAAGAAGATATCAAATTGATTGTTGAATCTAGATTAAAAATTCCTGAATTTACTGAATTTACCAGTGATTTCGTCAATGAATATAATTCATACCTAGAAAGTTATGAATCGGGAGTTTCGCATCCATTCATCATTAAATCTTCGTCCGGAAAAGTAGTCAGTTGTGCCACAATCGCTATTAACGCTTCAAATAAATCTGTAATTGGTGGGGTATATACCTTGCCAGAATTCAGACAATCAGGTTTAGCATCAATTGTTGTTGCGGCTTTAAGTAATTGAATACTGAGTAGAGGCAATCAACCGATATTGTTTTATCACAACCCAGAAGCCGGGAAAATATATCATTCGTTAGGTTATAAAGATGTTGGTATATTATACACAATAGTTATCAATGATATTAAGGAGAAAAATGTTTAATTTTTTAGAAAATAGAATACAAAAATCAATTCAAAAAATGAATAAGAAAACAATTATTAATGAAGAAGATATTTTAGAAGTGACAAGAGATATCAAAATGGCTCTTTTGGAAGCTGACGTCAACTTACGTGTTGTAAAAGACTTCGTTAATAATGTTAAAGAAAAAGCATTGGAATCTAGATTGGTTGGTTCGTTGAACGCTTCTCAGCAAATGATTAAAATTGTTCACACAGAATTACAAGAAATTTTAGGTGGAGAGGTCAAGGAAATAAAAATTGATAAACGACCATTTATTATTATGATGACAGGTTTGCAAGGGTCAGGTAAAACTACAGCAGCAGCAAAATTAGCTTTCCATTTCCGTAAGAAAAATTATGTTTCTAAACCTTTATTAGTTGCGGCCGATATATATCGTCCCGCCGCAGTACAACAACTAGTAACTCTAGCAAAAAGTATCCAAGTTGATTATTTTGAAAAAGGAACTTCGGATACAGCGCAAAACATAGTTAAAGAAGCTTTGAAATACGCAGAAGAAAATAAAAATGATTTTATCATTATCGATACTGCGGGCCGTCTTTCAATTGATGAAGCACTAATGAATGAGTTAGTTGATTTAAAGAAAATTGTCAGTCCCAATGAAATATTTTTCGTTGCCGATGCATTAAGTGGACAAGATATCATTAATGTAGCCACAGCTTTTAATGATAAGTTAAAACTAACCGGAAGTATCATTACTAAACTGGATTCAGATGCTCGTGGTGGAGCAGCCTTAAGTTTATGTAAAGTCCTTAATTTACCAATTCGCTTTATAGGTACTGGTGAAAAAATCTCTAATCTAGATTTATTCTATCCAGATAGAATGGCGGATCGTATTTTAGGAATGGGTGATGTCTTAAGCCTTATTGAAAAAGCTGAGGAAGTTTATGATCCTGACCAAGCAAATAACATGGTTGCCAAACTTTTAAAAGGCGAATTTACTCTTGATGATTTAATGAACAATCTAGCTCAAATGAAAAAACTGGGTAAGATGAAAGCTATTCTTAAAATGATTCCAGGATTGGCTAATAAAATCAGCGAAGAGAAAATTCTTGAAGCAGAAAATAAAATGGCCACTTATGAAATTTTAATTTCTTCAATGACAATGAAAGAACGAAAAAATCCTAAACTTCTTAAACAAGCTTCACGTAAAGCTCGTATTTTAAGAGGAAGTGGTAGAAGCGCATTCGAATTTAATAGATTAATTAATGATTTTGAAGCAATGTCTAAAAATATGAATGAAATGGCAAAAAAAGTTAAAAGCGGAAATCTATCAGACCTTGCCAAATTTGGCGGTATGGGCGGTAGCGGGGGATTCGGTGGGTTCTAGTTTATCTGAATTTTTCCGATGACAAGGAGAAAACAAACATTTTTCTTTCTCTGGAATAAGTTTAATTTTATATATTATTACATTCGCAATTGTTTTTACATGTGTAATTTTGTTATGAATATTTAAAAACCCTTTGCGAAGATGATTTTCTACCAAAAATACGCATTTACGTGTATTTAAGACAAACACATTATTTAGATTTATCGGTATAACAACATTGATTTTTATGGCATTTAGAAGTTACATTTTATACGCTTCTAATTACCCAACTAGATGAGAAATATTGCCTCTACACTTATGTAGATTAACGATGATATTTCTTTCATTAACTTTAATCTTAAACAGGATTGATTTAGTTAAATATTTTGGTCATTTAGCGATAATTGGTTCAATACTAGCTATCATAAAACCTGATTTTGATTTTACAAAAACAATAAATGGCGTTATTCCGGTTGGTCTAGACTCATTTTATTACTATGATTATATCCTAGCCCATTCTTGGCTATTATTGGCAACGAGTTCACTTTATGCCATTAAATATATTGATTTGAAACTAAAAGATTGAATTATAACAGTCGTTTTCTTTAGTTGTGTAGCTATTATTATGTTTTTCATTAATTGAATAACCTTCAAATATGCACCGAAAGGTTGAAAAACAAATTATTTCTATCTCGGGGATGATTCAATTAATCCTCAAAAAAACATCTTCGGTGCTGCCTCAAAATGACCTTATAACTTATTATCATGAACGTTAGTGGGCATCATAGCAACGTCAATATCAACAATGTTTTGAATTATTCAAAGCAAATTTATGTTTGATAGATTTGACAATAAATTTAAGTTTAAATTAGTAAAATCGCAACGTTGAGAAGAATTTAGGCACTCATTCAATTTGAAAAAACATTAATATCAAAAAATAATAAATTGACGCTTTAGTTTAGGGCGTTATTTTTATTAATTTAAATAGATATTGCATATATTTAAATCAGAATAAAAAACCTCGTTATTTCGAGGTTTTTTAATGATGCTTTATTCTAAATTTGGTAATGGTGGCATTTCGGTTCAATCATCTTTTTGGAAGTTATAGAATCATAAACGATTCCCATTAAATACATTACGACTTTTATCTTTCGTTTTATCATCTTCAATAACTTGATCAATAAATGCATATGCCAGTTTATAGCCATCTCTAATCGCATTTAATGCATCGTCTATCATACCATTCAATATTGTTTGGTAAATGTCGTGACGTCTACGTCTAAATTCAAGAATCGTAATATTATTAGGATTAGCATTGCCAGTTTTAAGTCAATATTCAGTATCGGTTTTCCACTTCCAATTAAAGTAATTAGAGGGAGAAAAAAATAAGTAGGTTAAAACCAATTTTCTTTCTTTTTATTTAATAAAAGTTTCTTTTAAAGGTTCAAAAAAATGGGGGTTCAAAAGTCTAATGTTATATAAAATCTGAAATTCTAATAGTTTTTGCACTAATTTTTATATATTCAATAAATCATTTAAATCAAAACCTACTCACGATGATGCTAAATTAATTAATTATTATTTTCATAAACAATTGGTATTTCCTAACAAAAAAATTCAAACAACGAGATTTTCGAGATTGGTTAATGCTATCAAACAAAATAAAACATATATTTGTTCGACGGGAAAAACATCACGATTTATAAATATTGATATAGATGATAATACTGAAAATATCTATAAAACATTAGTTGACTATTATTCAAAAAAAATTGAATTAAAAGAAATGAATGATAAAACTAATAAAAATTCACTATTTTTAAAATATCTTTTACCAACTCTTGCGTATGAAACTAATTCATCATCTATGTCTAAACCTAAACTAAGACTCATATATGCTTTAGCTTCTAACTGCGATAAAGAACTTTTAACAAAAACCACTGAAAAACTAATATTTTTAATAAATTATTGTTTTAATTCAATAGTTGCTAATGCCTCAAAAAACCTAAAACAGCTATTTTATGGAACATTAAATAAGGTTTTTGATACTAAAAATATACGTGTTTATAATTTGGAAAAATTAGATGAGATATTAGATTACATTTTTTGGCTATTGGGTATTGAATTACCTTTAACAGCAAAAAAACATTCAAATATCTCAATCAAAATTACTGACGTAATTTATTCAAATAATTACGATGAAGCACTTTGAATTTATATTGCACTCTCCAAATTGAACCTTCAATATCTATTGTTTACGAAACAAAAATGACTTGATAAGTTTCATAAAACTATAATCAACAGACCATATTTTAAGGTCAAACGCAATACTAAGGGATATGAAATACTACAAAAATATTTTATTAAATCCCAGAAAGGAGTATAAATGCCTATTAATGCCCTATTAAACACTACTGAAACTACAACCGATTCTACTGGTTTAGCTGGTTCAGTTGGTTCAGCAATTGCTCAAGGATTTCAAACTATTGCTTCTGCAATTACAATTCCTGTAATTATTTTATTAATTGGTACCATTATTTATTTAATTGTAATGCTTTCACGACGATGTTTAAATTTATCAAAAGTTGAAGCTTCTGACTATAAAATGGAAATCAAAAAAATTTGTTGATATGTTGCAGGATTAGCCGTTTTATTTTTTGCGTTAATATTTTTAATAACAATGCAATCAACAAACTGGTCAATTATTAATATTAATTCGAATTCGTTTAAAAAGAGTTAAATAAATGTTCGGTTTACTTCAAACAATCGCTTATGGAATTTTTTGTGCTTTTTGGTATGTATTAGTTTATATGCCCGCTTGAATATTGCATATTGTTTCAATGACGCTCGAATTTATAGCCTTGAAACTACCAATATATTTAATATTTGGCGGTTATGAAATAAATTTTTCATCACCTTTTTTCACAAAATTTATCATTATTTCATTTCTTTGCGTCATTTTCGTAATTGGTATTGTTTTCTACAAATTCCTCAAGGCTTCCAAATCACCCGAAGCTCAACTAAATTTTAAAGATTCTATTAAACGAGCAATGTTGGCTTTCATTCTAATTTTCGGAATACCGATTTTAATTTGAGTAATTTCTATTTTTGTTGTTATTCTTTATGATTTTACGAAAACAGCGTTGGGATTGGATTCAAACACAACTTTATCTAACTATATTTTTAAAGTTCTTGAACCTAAATTCAAATACCCACAATATCATACTGAATGAATTTCTACACAAAACACATTTCAACCAATTACAAAAAATGCTTTTATTGCTTTAGACACAAATTTTTTATTATTGATTATTGAATTATTTGTGTCCATTATTGCTATTTTATGAGTAATTATTAATTTATTTTTAAGAGTTATTAAAACAACATCATATCAGTTTATTTACTTTTTATGAT
The DNA here is from genome assembly GCF_013008635.1 of Mycoplasma miroungigenitalium. NCBI lineage: Bacteria > Bacillati > Mycoplasmatota > Mollicutes > Mycoplasmatales > Mycoplasmataceae > Mycoplasma > Mycoplasma miroungigenitalium. Next base: position 723,274 of record NZ_CP053096.1, on the reverse strand, counting down.
TGCCCCCAGCAATTACACAAGCAATCAGTGATAATGGTATATCACTAAAAAACTGATTCAAAAAATATACAGAATGTGCTTTAAGTACTTTTATTATCTTGATTTGTTTAATTTTATTTGGTTTTTTAATAGAAATAACATTTGAACAACTCCCTAAATTAATTGTTGAAATAATTTCATCACCCCAGTTGCAGGCACTAACTGAACCTATTTCAACAATTGCTTCAATATTAATATTAATTGGAATGACGTTTGGGATGGAAAATATGACCACCAAAATAATGGAATTTTTCAATCTCCACGAATTTGCTCAACCACCAGTTAAATTAAAAGTACCAAAAAATAAACAATCTAATCAACAGACCAAATCAACAGATAAAAAGTCAAAAACTGCTAATACACGTGTTAGTTCTGATAAAAATGCCCTTGCAAAAACCAATACATTAAAAAACAAAAACATTCCAAAAACACTAAATCAAACAAAACAGAAAGCTTAACAAACCTAAAACCAACTTTACTAAAAATTTTCGACAAATTGAAAGGACTAAAAACTGATGCTTCAACCAAAACCGCTCAAAAGAAAAAGGTTTACGATTTTCAAGAGTATGACTTGATATGATTTAGCTATTTTTTGTTTAATTGTAATAGCAGAGTTTTTAATAGTTATATTTGGTATCCCACAAATTAGTGCAGTATATAGATTAATAATTCCATTAGTTTCTATATTTCCCACAATGTTATTGTTTATTAATGTTAAAAATACTTCTTACAAGGTTTACCAATTGTTTTGAGTTTGACTTAAATTTTTATCAAGTAAAAAGAAATTTTCTCAAGACGAAATTAATAATTTATTAGTATTTAAAACAATCGATAAAACCGGAATATTAAGCACTGATTCAACCTTATCAAAGAAAAAAATAAAAGCACAATTATTTAAACTAAATGGTAATTCCATTTTTAAATATGATGCATCAACCCAAGAATCTCTTTTAATCACGCTTGCAACTTCTTTGAGCACTATCTCTAATTCTCTTTCAATTATTAAATTAAATAATAAAGGCGAATTTAAAGAAAACACGTATGTAATTAACCAAAAATTAACTAAATATGTAGATTCCAATTCACAAAATTATTTATCAGCAAGACGTGATGATATATATAAATTTAAGAATTCTGAATATCAAGAATATCATCTATTAATTTATGGTGATAACGAATTTTGTTTAAAAGAAAATATACATAATGTTAAGTTTGCTTTTGAAAGTGTTAACTTCTTAATAAGTGAACTATCACAAACTGAAACTTTGTTGTTTTATAGTAATTATTATAGTTTAAATCAATCACTTGCCGATATTGAATTGAAAATCGTTAATACTGATTCAACAATTATTAATATTATTGACGTATTGAATTTAAATTCAATTGAATTCGCCAAAAATTATTTCAAACTAAACAATAATTTTTATTCAGTTCAATCGGTCAGCGAATTTGATTATGAAGTCGATAATGGGTGAATTAATACAATTTATAACACTGATTCAAATGTTATTTTAAATATAAATAAATTAAGTTTTAAACACGCTGAATCACTTTTGGAAGGCTCGAATAGAACAATTGGTACAAATGCATTTGAAAAAACACATCATTTACTAAGAAACCAAAAACGTCAATATGAATACGAGATTTTTAATGAATTAATTGAAAATGTTGCAAAAAACCAATCAAAACCACTTCTAGATATTGGTGTTTATTTTTTAAATAAATCCAATACTACAAAGGTTTTATCAACTCTCGAGAACAAAAACATCCAAAACGCTAAAAAAGAAAAAATTACTTTACGAAAATTTCACTATGAACAATTCAAGTGCTGAAATCAATCGCAATTGCCCGCTACAGATGTTTTAAACACTTCAATACAAGCACTACCCGAGTTGATTGCTTTTGGTTGACCTTGAAATTTAGAATTATTAAACGATAGCAACGATTTTATTTTAGCAACTCAACTAACTGACGAATCCCCTGTTTTCTTTGACTTATTTCATAGAAATACATTTCGTAGAAATAGTAATTGCATTATTATCGGAACTAGTGGTTCCGGTAAATCAACAATGTCTAAAAAATTATTATTAAATGAATATTACGATAATGCCCAAATACTTATTATTGACCCGCAAAATGAATATAAATCCATTTGTAAACAAGTGAAAGGCCAGTATATTGATTTGAAAGATGGCGACGAAACTATCATTAATCCGCTTGAAATTCAAATTAATGAATTTAACGAAAACAATACCAAAGTATTTAACATAATTGTTAATCATATTGATTTTCTTGGCGATTGAATAAGTATCCTTTTTCGAGATTTAGATTCAACAGACTTAATTCTGATTAAAACTGCTCTAAAGAGTTTATACAACAAAAATAAATTTTATGATTGTGAGTCTATTGAAGACTTAAAAAACACTGCAAAATGACCTATTATGAATGATTTAATTAACGAATTAGAGAATACAAGGTTTAATAGCAAACTCGAAAAAAACATTTATGAAATACCACTCGCAAAATTAATAAAAGAGTTTAAGTTCTATTTCCAAGAATTAACAACATATAAATCAATCTTTAATCAACAATCAAACACTAATCTAGATAATAAATTTATTGTATTCAACGTTAAAAAACTGCTATCCCAACAAAATCAAGATTCAGCAATGGCTCAAATATTTTTGCTTCTTAAAATAATTAACACAAAAATTAGTATTAACTCAATTAATAAGTCATATCACAAAACAATTTTATTTATTGACGAAGCCCATTTTGCTTTGAAAGATAATACGCCTCAATTAAGAGAGTTTATTATCGACACAACCAAAACAATTAGAAAGTACAATGGTTCGATTATACTCGCAACGCAAAACGTCATCGATATTTCAGCAAATGCATCAAAAATTCTTGGAAATATTCAATACAGCTTTTTCTTTGCTTGCAAACAAAAAGATATTGATGCAATCACTGAGTTGTATAGGACTAGTCAATCCCTAACCAAACAGGAATTAAAGTTTATTGCAAATGCAAAAACTGGTGAATGTTTAATGTTTTTAACTGAAAAACAACACTACCAGATTGCTATTAACTATAACAATTTAGAACAAGACTTATTTTTTAACGATTTTAAAGAGTTTATTAAATACATTAAAGTAGTGAAAATAGATATTAATTCTTTAATAGAGCGAATTTCTGACGCAGAATCAAAAAATGAGTTTATTACAGAATATGACCAATCTTGTGCTGAATACGAAAGTAAACTAACAATTTATTCAGCGTATAAACAATATTTAGCATTTTTATGCTCAATTAAACAAAATTTAATCGAAACCCTAAAACTTTAAAGGAGCACCTATATGAATCAAACTTACACCCAACATTTAACACCAAGCAACATATCAACAATTAGCCGAATTAACGAAAATTATGTTGCAGATTTTAATAAAAATATTGACTTATTATCGTCTTTAAAAGAAAAATCTAATTACAAAAAATCAATAATTATTCTAGACGGAACTATTGAACAACTAGTAGAAAAACATTTTACCCCTGATTTATGTAATAAATTTATCAAATTAGCATTACAATCACTAGACCACGAATATGTTATTAATATTGACCATTTTATTAGAACCATCTACTTCAAACAAGATTTTTCATCAATAATTGTTGACCTAGATAATTCGCTACCGAAAACAATATTTACTTGGTTTCTGAACTCCAAAACATCATTGACTATGATTTGAAATCTAATGGTTTATCAAGCGATTATCAATAAAGATATACAAACATTTACTAATGCTGGTTTAAGTGAGATAGAAGCAATAAGAATTACCAATAACTCTAAATTAACCCAAAAAGCATCTTGAGTTTTGGAAAATAACCAAACAGAACCCGTTGATAAATTTGTCTTTAATATCTATGACAAAAACACCTTGAATAAAGCAGTTTATGTTATGTAATCTACTTTTTATATAACAAAAATAACGATAAACATTTATACTTTAATTATGAAAAAAAACAAAACTAAATAAACTACTGATATTAACAGCACCTACAACTGCTGTTATTGCCCCCACGATGGTTTCTTCATCGTGTTTAGAAGACGCTCTTAACAAAATTCTTAAGCATCAAACTCAAGGTCGTACTGGTAAACCTGATACTCCAAATACAACTCCATCAACACCAGCTATTACGCCTTCAACTCCGCCAAAACCAGTGGAACCTAAAAAACCATCTAAAAACGTAAATGAAATAGTATATTCTTATGATAACTTATATAACACCAAAGCTTCGTTGGATTATCACCCTGCTGTTTTTAACGATACAGGTACATTTCTTACAAACTATAATCCAGAATTTAAGCACGGCAATAATACTCTAATTTTTAAGCATCCAACCGCTATGTTCTATTACTCGGGTATTAAAAAATACTACGATTACATCTTGCAAGTAGATAATATTAAAGATAAAGAAGGTATTAAAAATAGAATTAAAAAACTTCTAACTGAATTAAAACCCGAACAAGAAAAAATAAATAATGGTTATTCTACTGAAAGACTGGGAAAAATTTGATACGACGCAATAACTTATGATTTAAACAAAATCATTGCTGTCTTTGCTGACCTTTACAAGCAAGATACTCAATACGCAAAAATGTACCACGGCGTATTACCATTAGATTACGAAAATAATGAAACAATTCTAAAAACACCGCACGACGACGGCAACTGATACCAATATCAAGACGAACACTTGGATGATTCCATCAAAGGCGAAGCTTTCTTATCATATATAGATATGTTTAAAGTCTCTAAAAACTTCTACGAACGAACGGATAGACATTTCTTACAAGAACGTGTAAAACTAAATTCAGATAACATTTTACACTTAGACCCAGTCCCTAATTTAAACGTACCAAATTTAAACAAATCACAAAATGATTATGTTGATAAATGATACAATACTCAATTCGAATATTATGGTCAAGCCCAAGATGATAGTGATTTTATTGGTGTATATCCAAAAAACTATTATGAATGACTACCATCCGACAAAAGACTATGAGAACCACAATTGTTTTACAATAGTCCACTCATTTTAGCACCTTTTAAACCAATTCAGAACTCAAATATAACGTCTAAACACTTAATAGTTTTAAAACACTATATTCAATTCAAACAGATTCTTACTTTGCTCTCACAACGCCCTTTAAAATCATTTCTTGAGTTATTAGACGATAAAGAGAACAAAGAATTACAACAATTTTATAAAATAAACAAGTACAACCAAGGATTTAAGAGTTTTATTAGTTCATTTAATGATGCTCTATATGGCGCTATTGACCCGACAATCTATCTAAATTACATCGATGAAAATGGAGTTAAGAGATTCTTTTATGACGAATGAGAAGAAAGTTTATCATATGGCCGTAAAGGACACGTACAACCATCAAACCAACGCCAGATGTATATCTTTGCCCTTAACTTATATAATAAGCTTATAATGCCGTTTAATTACATATTAAACAAAACAGAAGGACTATGAGAAACTGGAATAGCCAAATACGACCAAAACGTTATTTTTAAACAAAAATTCTACGAACAATTCTACAAACCAGAATTTGGTTCAATCGCAAAATACACAAACACTGACGCTGTTTCAAAAACCAAAACTGCGAAAAAAGATATAGCTAAATTCCTACAAACTTCAAATTTTGTTGACGATAAACCAATTAAAAACTTATTGGGACTATATGAAATTAGTTCAAAAGATATAACAGACAATCAATTTAATGACCTCTGATTAAACCCTAAAGTTGTTAAATAATGTTTATGTAGCTTACTTCACAAACCGACATTGTATTGCCGGTTTGTGTTTTTATATGCTAAAAAAACAAATAACTCAAATATTTAAATTCGAGCGGTTAAATATCTTGGTCTTTGCACTTCCGCTCACACAACAGCCTTTAATAGTGTATTGTAAATACGCATTTTTATTAAATATGGAAAAATGCTATTAACCAATAGTATTTATTATTTACAAGGCCAAAAGTTTTTTAAAAACATATTTACCAAATATACACAAAAATAACTGAAATATGATAAAACATTGAACCAATATGCTCTATAATTTTTGTATGGAAACTACCGAAAATGAATTAAATTTAAACCAATTAGAATATATCAATTGATTAACTTGTGATGAAATTACAAGATTATCAACAGAATTTAAAGATTCGTCCGAACGTAAGCAATTACAATATCGTATCAATAAAAAAATAATTAGAACCATTATAGGTCAAAATAACACCAAATACGATTTTGTCTTATACGAGTATTATTACTATGAAAATGGTAAAAAACATTATTTTAGATATTACCCTAAAAAATATGAGCATTTATTTAAAAAAACTTATGATACAAAGCTAGTAATCGATACTTTTACTCAATTTTGCGGTTTAATTAGAAATAAATTTACGAATATTAGTTGGAATTTATGCAAATATTATGCCCAAAAATTTAATTTATTCGAACCAGTCAAATCAGAAACCACACAAAAAACCTATGCTTCAAATATATATATTCATATTGATGATTTATTCGGGAAGTTAAGAGAAAATTCCAAAATTTATAAAACAAATACAAAGTTAATGAAATTTTTTTCAGATACACGTTCTGAACCAATTTATATTTATGAAACGTACACATCAAATGATAAAGTTAAATTAAGTAATATATCTAGAGCCAAATTATTAATTAAAATTATTAAAAATTTCTATTTAATAAATAAACATACTCAAATTTATGTATTAAGTGATGGTGCAAAGTATTTCGAAAATCTTGCAAAAATACTTAATGCAAAGCATATTTTTGATTATTTCCATTTTAAGAAAAGATTCAATGACTTATTTAAAAAACCAATCTTTATTTACAATGAAAATAAAATGAATAAGAAACTGCTTAAAATCAATAATTTATCCGCAAAGCAATGAATGTTGAAAGTAATAACTAACAAGGAACTATTTATTGATAGATTAAAAATTCTTAAAAAATATGATTTTGTTAATATTGGTTTAAAAAATAATATTAATACCTTCATTAACTTCATTCGACGAACTTGCAAAGACTATAATTTCTACATCAACAACATAACATGTGAAGCCGAATCTAGTATTAGTTTGTTTAAATCATTTTATAAAAAGCGATATTCAACATTCAGCAGAAAGACAATTATTGCTTTAATAAACGCTAATAAAGTTTTTTCTAAATGGAAATTAGTTAACATTTTTGACGTCAGAGATGAAAATTTAATTTGAGAGAAGTTGAGTTTAAATTATTATCGATTTAGTTTTGCATAGTATATACGCACGCGCGCACGATAAGCAATATATATTATTGCTCTAGGGGCTTACTAATGGTAAGAATAGTATTTAGATTAATTAATGCAACATATAAAAATTTTTTTGGAAAGATTTTAATAGTGGTAAAATGAGATTAAAGAAAAAAACCTGCATTAATTTCTATCTCTCCTTAAAAATTGAGTAAGCGTTAATAAAATATTTTTTGCAAACGTATCATTGATGTTTGTTTTATTTTTTATTGATATAGTAAAGAAAATATTTTTATTCTCCTTATTTATATTTTTTACATCAATAGTGTATGAATCAATATTTCTTAATTCATCAAATAATTCCAAACATTTGTTTACATCTTGTAGTGAATTCTCAAATTCACTTAGCGTTAAACCCGTTCCTATAGTGGCTAAATTAAGGCATCTAAATCATCTTTGGCAGTGGCAAATTTAATACATATTTGATATTTGTCAGGGAAAAATTTAATAGCTTCTTCAGGACCGATAACTTTAAATGTTACACTACCAGTACTATCATTTGCTTCTATAATTTGATAATTTATCCTCTTTGATTCAGATCCGTGAATTAAAAATATCGGAAGTAGTTCCGGTGCAAACTTCGATGCTTTCATATTTTTAACAGAGTTCAATATTTTTTTATCTTGCTCTAATCGATAATTAGAGTCAATATTGCTACTATACTTGTGATGGCAGCAACTGTTGTGATACCAAATGCGGAAGTATATAAAATCTTTTTTCTTCATTATTTCTCCAATCAATTTATCTATTTATAATTTTATACTCAAATCTAAAACAAATTCATTCAAATTTGTGTCAATAGAAATGACAAAAAGTATTGAATTATGTGTATATATGTAAATTATTGTAATTTTGTTTACTAGTTAAAAATCTAATAATATAAATATTTAGTCTCTAAAAATCGTTTTTTTATTCAACGCGATTTAATAAATATCATTTAATAAGTTAATAAAAAGTGATATATTAATAAATATGTGGGGGTGTAATGGCTTCGACATGTAGTGGGTATTAGTAACATCAGTGGTTTGGTAGACCATAATGCTTCTAGGCTTTATAGTCGCAAAAAACGAAAACAAAGTTCAAATCGAACTACAAGACTTGATTATGGCAAACCAAAATCAAGCACATTCAAACCTAGTTTTTGCTTAATTTTGCAATCTAGTGCACCATTCATCTCGCCTTAGGTGGTTGGTGTGGTTTAAAGGCTCGGTTGATATTTACACCTAATATCAATTTAAAATAAAAGTGTACTAATATTGAATGTCTTTGTTTATTTAACATCTATATTAGCAACAGAAATAAACTAAACTGTAAGAAGTGTTGCTATGTCTTGCTATGTGGACACGGGTTCAACTCCCGTCATCTCCACCATATGTAATATCACCTAATCCGTTTATGCGGATTTTTTATTGAATTTTGTACTTAATTATGTTGTAAAATGTAGTCATGAAAAAGCGAGACCAAAAGAATACAGAATTAATTGAAAATACTTTAGAACTGAATGTTAAATCAAGTTTGTCGAGGAAACAAATAACTCATTTAGATAACTATGACAGAAAATTTATTTTACGCAAGGCTAGAAATAACATAACTAATAACCCTTATAAAGTTAAGAATGCACTCCGCAAGCGTTTATTTTCAATTTTAGCAGCTGTATTGTTGAGTTCTTTACTACTAATTCTCCTAATTACACTAATTATTGTTATTTTTTGAAAATATTAAAAATCACCCCCAGAACGAAGGTGATTTTTGTTTTATAACTACTTATCATCATTATCTTTAGTATTTTTGATTATTTCTGCTGTAATTTGATCGTCAAATTTAGATTTAAAATTTTCAACATCAATATTAGGTTTTGGCTTATTTGAGCGAATTAGATGAGGTAATACGCTTCGGATGTATAGATAACCAGATAATAAACTGAATATCAACGCAATAATTAGAGGAAGCGATGCTATATAAGCATATAAATATCATAATCCAGTATTTTCATAACGGAATTTAGAGAAAAAGTCCGGCGAGGCAATTGCAATAATAAATAACAAAATTATTGCAAAAGTTTGAACTAATGTTTTAATTTTTCCTCATATAGAAGCTGAAACATCAATATTATGTTCTTTCATCGCAACTCTGCAACCATCAACAATTAAATCTCTAATGACGAACAATAGAACTATTCAAAATGGAATAAAACCTTTTGAAATGACCATTAAAAATATTAACGAAGCTGTTGTCATCATTTTATCGGCGATTGGATCTCATAATTTACCAAAAGAAGTTACTAAATGATTCTTACGAGCGATATAACCGTCAAAATAATCAGTAATCATTGCGCCAATAAATATAATAAGCATCAAAGTGAGTAAGACTCTACTAAAATATTTTGTAAATCATTCATTATTATAATTACCGAAAATACTTCCGTAAAAATAAACATTGCTAATCGTTAAATAAATATGACCTAAAACCAACAAAGGAACAAACAAGATAATTCTTATCAAAGTTAGTTTATTCGGTAAGTTAAGATTTTTAAACTTCATTTTTATAATACTCCTCAATTTCGCTCTCAAATTTAACAATGTCTTCTTTTTTGTTTTCCAAATCAATCAACAATTTTTCTTCTTTTAAATATTCTAAAACAGTGTTTGCTTTATTTCAAACAGAAGAGCGAGTATCTCTTAAAACAACAAAATTTTTAAATAAATCTGTGCAATCTGTATTGTTGACTATAAATTCCTTAAATTCTGGAGTTTGTTGTAAATCAAGTAAATATTTTCTAGCTGTATTGACAATTTGACTCATTTTATAGTCACCGATACTTGGTTTGAAATTGTCTAATAAATCTTGATTTTTCTTTAGTAAAAGGTCAAGTTTTAAAACAGTTTCAGTTTTAATTCTTGCTGCATCATTTTTAAATTCAATTTCTTTTCTTTTACGTTTCTTTTTTGCTCTCGCATCTTTGACAGCAGAATAGACAAAAAATACGATTAAAAGTAAAATAACAACTCCGAAAATTCATCATATTAAATAACCATTCATATAACCTCCTAGTTACTATTAATTAATTATATATAAAAGTAACTAATATGTGTAATTAAACACAATAAATAATGAATATTTGATTCGTGTGTGATATGTAATTTATTAAAACATTATTTTTTAAATTTACCAAAACCATTAATTTTTGTGTAAAAACAACAAATCTTTAACAAAATAGAATGTTATCAATTAAAGTATAATGTAATCATGAAATATAAATTACTTTTAAAATTTCTTTCTGTGCCAATAACTTCAACATTGTGTTTGTCAGCAATTTCTTGCAAAGACGACTCTGCAAAAATTAAAGAATCATTCAATAAATACAGAACCAGTTTAGAAAACGTTTATAAAAACAATGATAAATTTTCACGTTATATTTTAAGTAATGAAAATAAAGATCTTAACGCAATGTTAATTGATAACTTATTTTTAAATGATTTAATTATATTAAAAAATGAAATTGGGCAAAGTCGAGATAACGATAACAAATTTAATAATTTGCTAAACCGTTCAGAAGTTTTAATAAACGTTATTGAACAAAACAATACAAGAAGTGAGTTTAATCAAGAAAAATCAAAATTTGATGAAATCGTTGATAATATCAAAAATAATTCTCAACAATATAACAATGTAATTAATTCTGTAATTTTAAATCTCTTAACGAGCATTACTCAATATTTTAACGACATCGAAAAACTTAATTCTAGTTCATTTTTAAATTTTATCAATCAAAGACTTAAAGTATTATGTCAATATACACAATCGCAAGAATTAAATAAAATTGTCTCTTCATTCAATAATTACGATGAATTATCAAAGCAATACAATTATTATAAAAAAGAAATTTTGCAAAACCTTAACGATAAATTTAATTCCCATTTTATATTTAAAGATAATTTTGAACATTTATGTGAATTCAGTGAAAAATACAACAATTTAAATAAATATGGGTCAGATATTTATAAAAATATTCAATTTAATTTACCTTACATCGCATTTAAATATTTCTTTATCAAAAATTCTAATGAATTTAGTTACCTTAATAATAGTAAAAAATGAACTAAAGAGGAAACTCGTAAATTAATCAATAAATTGACCCGCATTATTGAAAATAGCTATTATTCGAAATACGATTATCTTGCCAAAGTGCATTATGAATTCAAAAATTTTGTATTTTTTATCGATCGAATAGGTCCCCAGGATTATACAAATATAAAGAAATTAGGTTTACTGGATACAATGAAACAATGAACCACTAATTTCGATAAAACTGAAGATTCTTTTTTAGTTTGGTTTAACAAATTAGAAAAGAAAGAAACTATCTCTTATAAAGAAAATTTTAAATCGGATTTAACATATGAAATGACGCTAGATAATAAAAAAATTATTTTCAGAAATACTTTTGAAAGTGCTTCAAAAAATTATTCAAGTTGATAATTAGCGCTTTTAAATATCTTTATTAAATAGCAGATTTACGAATATGTCTTAAATTTAGTTGGTTTCGAAAAATAAAAATATTTTTCCTAAATTTAAAAATATTATAAAATTAAGTCTTGTTTGATTTTCAAACCGCACGCGCAAGGCGTGTTTTTTTATATATATTGTATAATTAGTTAGCTTATAAAATCATTATGGGGTTTCATATGTTTTAATAAGCGTTAATTCAAATTAATTAAACTCAAAATATACGCAAATTCAACATTTGCGTATGAAAGGGATATATGAAAAAAAATAAATTATTATTATCAATTGGGGCTATTGCTGGAACAGCATCAGTGGCTGCACCACTTTTAGCTGCTTCATGCAGTAACGACAAATTTGATAAATCAAGAGAAAAACTAATTTTTGCCGTTACTTTCTCGAGAGGTAAAGAGCAATGAAACGCTGTTGACGGAGTTATCAGAAAATATAACGCCGAAGTGGTTCAACCTAAACGTAAAGAATTACAAGCTAAAATTGCTAACGCTAAAGGTGATGAAAAGGCTAAACTTGAAGCTGAATTAGCTACCTACATGGAAGTTGAACTAAAAAACATTGGTTCAGGTTACGGTGCTGGTCATACAGAAGTTGTAAGCAACATGAAAAACAACAACATCAAACAACTACCAAACATGACAATTAACTACGCATCCACAATTGCCGAAATCGTTAACTACGGTAGAAAAGTTGATGTATCAGATAAATCATTCGGTGATTTAGCAATTCAAAGAAACGTATTTGAAAAAAGTTTCGTTGATGTTAACGATAAAATTACCGGTGTTGCTGAAGGCGGACACTATTCACTACCTATCATGAAATCAACAGTAGTATTCGGAATCAACGGTCCAATCTACAAATATGTATTTAAAACATTGAAAAATGCAGGATATACCATTGATGAATCATTGGTTAATGATTTCAAAGTTGACACAACAGATTGAGATGGAGACCTTGTAGTTATCGGTGATGACGAACACTTTGGTAAAGCTATTGCTAAGGAAGAAATTGAAAAAATCTTTACAGAAGCTAAATACCCAAGCAAAAAAATTGGTGCTAATGTATTAACAGAATTTAAAACATACATCAAATTTATTACTGATGCAATTAAGATTTTTGAAAAATCTAAATCAGTTGATAAATCATCAGTAGCATTATTAGGTATTGATGACCCATCTGGAATTTTAAACACTGTTCTATACTCAAAACTAGGTGGCAAGGATAAAGATATGCCTATGTCAGTTATTAAAGGTAGTGACGGATCTGTTAAAGTTTCATTTACGGGTATTGCTGACAAAAACTCTAAATCATACAAAGCAACTCGTGAAGTTTATGATTTAGTCATGGATGCCGTTGAAGCTGGAGCATTAAAAGTTTATGGTGGTGGCGCATATTCATCAGCTGACCAAACAAACCATAAAGTTGGTGCTAACTTTGGTTCAACCGCTGGTTACACACACAACTTTATTGATGCCGGAGATATTAAACCAACATTCAAATTATTAAATGTTAAAACAAAAGATGGAAAAGAAGTTAATATCGGCTCTTCAGATATCGGTACTGTTAAAGCAGATAAAAAAGACGCAAAGAAAACTAATTTACAATTCAAATACGGTAATAATCTTTTCGATTCAAAAACTGATACATCAAAAGAAAAATACTTCTACCAATCAGATGCTGCTAACGATTCTATTATTACAAAATTAAATGATTTAAAAGGTCAAGCAAATAAATATATTATTCATATTGAAAATATTGAAGCAAATAAATCTATTATTGAAGGTATGGATAAATTAACATCTGATTTTACTAGATTAGGTGAATTAACCCACTTTGAAAAACACGGTACACCAGAACATAAAGAAACTAAATATGTTTTCTATTCATTTACTAATGCAATAACAGCGTCTTACACCAATGCAGATGTATCTGTTAATTTACCATCAGCAACTGGTTCACTTCAAAAAGATGAATTAATTACTAAACAAACACCTGCTAAATATGATGAAACTTCAACTGTTCAAACCGCTTTCTTACAAGGTCCTAACCTATTTGTTATCGACAATGGAGAGGCGCAAAATAAAGCATCTGTAAGATTCTTAAACTTTGTTCTAAAAGACAAAACACCTAAAAACTATGGTAAACATCATGAAAAAGATAGTAATGCTGCATTTATAGCTTCAACAGCATCTTACATAGTTCCATATGCAGGGTTTGGTGAAGGTAAAGAATTAAATTTCCCAAGAAGTAAAAATGCATATCTTGACTTAGCATTTAAGTTATTTACAGATAAAGGTATCACTTTATACGAAGAACCTACAAGTAAATATTCAAGTACTTATAGAGAAGCATTCAACTCAAATATGAAATCATTCGCTGAGGCTTTACGTACTAACGGAAACGAAGCACGTAAAACATTTGAAATATTTGCACAACAAATGCAATCAACAACAACTAACTTTAAATAAAAAAATAAAAACAGTTATACATCATTTATGTCGCAAGGCATAAATGTTTGTATTGCGATAAATTTCCTAAGGAGCTAAAATGAACTTTAAAAGATTATTAGTATCCTCTGCTCTTCCATTAACAGGTTGTTTGACCACGTTATCTGCATCTTGTTCACAAAAAATTTCTGATGAAAAAATTGAACAACAATTTAATGAATTAATGAAAGAAAAAGGAAATTGAGAAATAAAATTGGATAAAAACAACTCGTTCGTTAATAAAAACATTTTTAAAGCAAGAGTTACTCAACATGCTGATGGGGACACTATTCAAGTGTTAGCATTAGAGAACAACGACAAACACAGTATCACTACTGGAAAACAATACAAAATTAGACTAGCAGGAATTGACACTCCCGAAAAGAATGTTGGGGGTACTGATTCAGATCCTGAAGAAATGTTTTGAGCAGTCAAGGCATCTAAATTCTGTGAAAAAGTATTAAAAGATAATCAAATCGTTTATATTTATGCCACCGGAAAAGACACATATGGGCGTATTACTGCTGATGTCTTTTTCAGCTATGATAATAACCAACCTAACTCAGTTGAAGAGGCAAAACATTCTTATTCAGTAGAAATCACGAGAGCAGGTTGAACATTACCTTACTTAACAAACCCAAGTGACTTAGTGACTTTAATTGATAAAGGTACACTTCAAAGTTATACATTCTATTCATTAGGTTTAGCACTAAAAAGCGCCTATGATAATAAAAGAGGATTTTTCTATACTCAATCATTATTCAAGAAAAAACCTACTGATTTCTCTAATATCTACAAAATCAAAAAACTAGGTGAAAGCTGAAGACCGTTTTGAAAGGATTCAGGAGTAAGAAATGTATTTCAATATGAAAACTACGACTCAGTATACAAACCAGCCGTAGCACAAAATAAATAAGGACCATTATGAGATTACTTAAAAAATTATTTAACAAAATTAATGTGTCTGCATCAAAATATACAGAGGAAGACTATCAAGAATACAGAAGAATTTTGGAATCTGTTATAGCGCACAAAGAAGATAAATCATTGCCAGCTATTGAATTGAAAAATGTTTACATCGATTTCGGTGAAACATTAGCTGTTGATGACGTTAGTTTCAAAATACCTGAAGGTAAATTAGTTACACTTCTAGGACCATCCGGTTCAGGTAAAACAACCGCTCTAAACGCGATTTCAGGATTACTAACTATTAGTAGTGGTAAAGTAAGATTTTATGGTAAAAACGTTACTGCACTTACTCCACAAAAACGTAAAATTGGTTTTGTTTTCCAAAACTATGCTTTATATCCACACATGAGTGTGTATGCAAACATTGCGTTCCCTCTTAAAAATGATGCAGCCTGACAAAATGGTATCATTACCAAAAGTTTGATTGCACAAACAAAAATAAATAACATTTACCTAAAAAAATTAGGCGCAAGTGAATTAGAGACACAATCATATTTAGAAACAGTGGAAAATACTCGTGCTGTTCTAGATGAATTAGAAAGATTGCTATCTAAGTCTATTTCAAAGAGAAGACACAATTTTTCAATGGCACAAAGCGCTTACAAACTTGCTCTTAACAAATATGAAGCAAAATCTTCCATACTTGCCAAAAACGTATTAGAACGTTTCAGTGACTTGAAAGAAGACTACAAAAAAATCGTATCTAATATCAAATTTGAAAAATCAATAGAAAAATCAAACGGTATCGTAAGAGAAGTTTTACCTTGCCCAATGATTCAAGAAATTGAAGAATCAGGTCTATTGGTATTCAAAAAACCTCAGGTTGTGAAAGCTTCTAAAGACACACAACACATTTGAGCATTTACACATGATTATGCTCAATTAGAGAAAAAATATGCTGAATACGAAGAATTATTAGCAAGAATTGACGAATTAAACAAGTTAGATTACTCTAAAGCAGATGCTATTAAATTAGCAAAACTAGAGAAAAAACTTCTTGTCAACCAAACAATTTGTAGACACGCCATGAAATTAATTAACATTCAAGACGAAAGTGTTGACAAAATTAAGCAACTTAAGAAAGAACTTAAGGATGCTGAGGTTGAGTTACGTACTATTAGTAAAGAACACATTGCTCGTGCTAAACGTAACATGAAAAAAATTCCTGTAATAATGCAAAAAGAATACAACCGTATTCACAAAGAATTGAATGATAAATACGATTTTGTGCGTATCATTAAGGAAGATAAAAAATTGCGCAACTTCAATTTAACACCTGAAGAACGTGCTGAAATTGAAGAAATTTCTAAAGATATTATTTCAATTAAAAAAGCGCTTCACAGAGATGTTTTAGAAGTTGCTAAACGTGTAAATATCTTGCCTATTTTACAGAAAAAACCAACGAGATTATCTGGTGGACAACAACAACGTGTTTCTATTGCACGTGCTATTGTTAAAAAACCTAAAATCTTGTTAATGGATGAACCATTGTCTAACCTAGATGCTAAACTACGTATCAACACAAGACAATGAATCCGTGAAATTCAACAAAGTTTAGGTATTACAACAGTATTTGTTACTCATGACCAAGAAGAAGCTATGTCAATTTCAGACATCGTTGTATGTATGTCTACTGCTAAAGTACAACAAATGGGTACACCAATGGAACTATATAACAAACCAGTCAACCAATTCGTTGCTCGTTTTCTAGGTATGCCTGAAATGGGTCTATTGTCTGGTGATTACACAAATGGTGTATTAAAAGTTTTAGGAGTTAATATTCCTGGAATTAAATTGCAAGACAAAGATTCTGCTGAAGTTAATGTTGGAGTTCGTGCCGAAGATTACACAATCATTGAAGACGCTTCACAAGCGCAATTCCACGGAAAAGTAACGACTGTTGAACAATTTGGTAAAGAATCAAAATTAGTTGTTACTTTAAACAAAGACACAAAACTAAACTTCCTTGTCAACAATAAATACAATTTCCATGTTGGCGATGATTTACACTTTAATATCCCATCTGACAGACTACATATTTTTGACGCAATAAGCGAAGAAAGAATTGAGTACGATGTTCAATAATTACTTTAAGAGAAAGAGTTTAGAAACAAATAACAGATTTTTATTCAATTTCTCTATCAATAAACAAGCAAAGAAAAACAACGCTATTTCTGAGTCGGTTGTTGATCGTAGAACTCCATTCATTGTCGCATTGATTTTAATCTTGCCGGCATTGGCAGTTCTAATCACTTTCTCAGTTGTGCCTTTTATCATTAACATTAAATCTACATTCACTCATGTACAAAATTCTAATGGTGAAAAAACTACAACTTGAGTTGGCTTTGGAAATGTTGTTGACTTGTTCAAACAACTGAAATTTGCTGTTGGGATAAGAAACTCATTCATTTATGGACTTTTAGTGTTACCAATTTCTATGATTGTTTCACTATTAGTATCATCTTTAATAGCAACAGTTATTCGTAAAAAATTAAGAGGATTTTTACAAACAATTTTCTTCTTACCTTACGTTACTAATATTGTTGCCGTATCGCTAGCCTTTGTTCAAATCTTCCAACCAGATGGACAATTTAACCAAATTGCCAGATGATTCGGGTTTAAAGGCAACACACCATGATTACAAGCAACCAAAGAAGGTGAAGTTGCATTCAAAGCCTTATTTGTTATGCTAGTCAATGGTGTTTGAGGCTCATTAGCTTTCAATATCTTATTATTCACTACTGCTATGCTTTCAGTGGATAAAAACCTATATAGATCTGCTTCAATTGATGGTGTTGGCGGAACTAAACAATTTTTCACTATCACACTACCTTCTATCAATAAAACAATAACATTCATTATGACTATGGGTATTATCAACGGAATTAAAGTCTTTCCTCTTGCTCTTTTTGAGATGAAACCTGAACAAGCCTTTAATGCCGGTGCCTCAACTATTATGTTATTCATTTACTACTTCGTACAACAAAACAACTACGAACTTGCTGGTGCAGCATCAATTATTTTATTCATTATTGGTGTTTCATACTCAACAATCATTCGTTCAGGATTTAGAGTATTAACTCTTGCCTCAATCAATAAAGGAGAATCTGATGTTTGAAACAAAATTAAGAATTCAGCGGAAATTAGCGAACATAAAGCTAAGACGCAAAAGAGATTCAGTTACTCTTCAAGTACATGATAGTTCTCTTTTAACAATATTTACGAAGTATTTTATCAAATTAATTTTATTGGTATTCTTTGCTATGGTTGTCTTGATTCCATTCGCTTACATGATTCTAATTTCATCAATGAGCAACAATCAAGCCGACTTAGTTAAAACTGGTCAAGCTGGTATCTGACCACAAACATGAGAATTGGGTAAAAACCTTGCAACAGCCGCAACTGGTCAAACAAAATCATTTTGACCTTGAGAACAAGGTTGACAACAAGGTTACTTATTCTCATTCATTCTTACTTTTGCTAACGTTTTAATTTCAATTGTTTTAAAAATATTTATCACAATGTTATTAGGTTACGCATTCAGTTTGAAAAAATGATGAGGCAAGGAATTTGTATGATTCTTATTAATGACAATTCTTGTCTTACCAGAAGTTGCCTTGCTTTCAGGGCAAAGATGAGTTGTTGTCCAAATGGATAATGCTCTAAAACCACAAGACAGCGACAAATTTAACTTATTTAACTATAACTTGTTTGTTATTGCTATTCCTTTTGTGGCTTCAATATTTAACGGATTAATGTTTAGAAACGCCTTTGAATCAATTCCAAACAGAATCAAAGAAGTTGCTATGGTTGATGGTGCAGTCGGCGCTAAATACCTATTCAAAATCGCAATCCCAATGGTTGCCCCTACAACATTAACAGTTATCATCCTTACTACACTAGCCTCTTGAAACTCATTCCTATGACCTTCATTGATCGCTGGTACCGATTATAGAGTTATGTCAGTTTGATTATTTGGTGTCGGTGTTGACCACACCACAGCAGACGAAAGAACATACTACAACATTAAGATGGCCGGAGCAATTTGGGTTATCTTACCTATGTTCATTTTCTTCTTTGTTGCTAGAAACAAAATAATGAATGCAATTAGTCGTCAAGGTAGCACAATTAAAGGATAGGTTATAAGATGAAAAAAATTAATATTAAAACACGCACCATTGTGTGGTTATTAGCTGGAATCATTTCACTAGCAATCATCATTGTTTGCTCATTAATTATTCACCGTGTGACTCATGGTGTCGAAGCTATCCGTCACATAAATCTAGAAACCGAATTAGCGGGTGAATATCGTTCTCACAAAGCATATGCAATTGGTATATTAAGTTTTTGCTCAGTGATTTGCGCCATTTCAATAGCAATTTGCTATCTTGGTTTCAAATCTTGAAACTACAATGCAACCTTATAGGAGGAAATATGAATAAAAAATTACTTTTATCAGTTTCGCCAATTATGAGCTTAGCGCCAATTGCTACTGTTTCATGTGTTAATCCTTTTACCGATAACGACTTATTAAAAACTGCCCAAAGACATAACAAAAACAACTCTATTTTTGCAAATAAAACATTTGATGAATTCAAGCAAAAATTAATTAAAGCTAATATTTATCCTAATAACACCGATCAAGAAAAAGAAGAATTTAACAAAGTTCTTTTAACGTTTAAGAATTTCTTCGATAATGATGTTAATGAAATAAACTATTTAACTTTAGATAAATTTAATGTATTATTCAAAATTGAAAATGCTAAATTATCAAACAAATTAGTTATCTTCAAAGATAAACAAAAAAATATCATAAACGCAAACATTACATCGCAGGCTCAAATTTTATTAATGGAATATCTATTTGGTAAATCGCCATTTGGTCACACTGTTTTAAATAAAATTTGAACCGATAATACAAAAGTTGAAAAAACTTTATATGAACCTTTAGAACATGAAGGCTTAAATGTATTTACATACAACAAATCAGTAGCAGACGTTAATATCGAATCAACAATTATCATTCCAAATGCAATTGTTGATATGATAAAAAATAACGAATTTATGGCTACTCAATCTGTTGAAACCTTTACAAAAGCATACAAACAAACTATTTCAACACTTTCTAAATTTATAAAGAAAGTCGACCAAACTAATGAACACAATCTATTAAATTCATTAGCTCCAATTTATTATGTTCTGGAAAACCCCAAAAAAGATTTTTGAATTAACAAAAATTATGCTCCAACTCAAGAAGGTGTCTATGCAATGTTTACTAACGAAGGTTTTGCTAAGTTAGATCAAAACATTGACAATAGAATTACAGACTTTGCAAATGATCCGGAAGCATTTTATAAAAAACATAAGAACATAACTAACAAGCACTATGCCGATAAAGAAAATATTGAAGAATTCACACAAACCATTCAAAAATATAATGAAGGTATAGGTAAATTAGGTTTAACAGAGTTAGTTGCTTACTCACTATATTTCAACTTCCCTGCTGATATTCAAATTTTAGATTTTAAAGATAAACAAAATAACAAAATTTACTTAATTCAATATACCGATGCAGAAGGAAATTCAATTCTTGTAAACCCTGTTGCAGACTTTAAAAAAGATTCAACAACAATTTACAAAAATAAAAATGAATTAGCCGCTGCCGGATATACATTAGACACAAGCAATATTCTGGGTCAAAGCATCCAAAGCTCAGTTTGAAAATAAACTATAATCATAAACCGACCCTCAGTGGTTGGTTTTTTATTGACAAATTCACACGTTTTTCTGTGAAATAAGTAAAAAAATCTAACCCTCGGGTTAGATTTTGATCAGTAACGTCTGATTATTATAAATAGATTAAAGAAATTGAGACTAATAATAATACTATTCCTAATATTACTAATAATCAAAATATAAAATTGTGGTGTTTAACTTTCTCGTTTTGAGATTGTTTAGTTTTAAGTTGCTCCAGTTCATCATTGAGTACACGCAATTCAATGCGTTGGTCGGTACTTAGTGAAGCATTCCTTTGCAACTTATTAATTTTTAATTGGAGTTTTGTCTGGTTTCGATTTTCGCTAATTTTAACTAAACCTGAACCTAATCCGGCTTTAATAGATAATGCAATAACACCATAGGATAAATATAATAATCCAGTAGCTAAAAAAGCATCGCCAAATACATATTTTAAATTTCCGTTATATTTATTGCCAAAATGTTGGACAAGAACCACAGCTATAAATAAAGCTCATCCTAATACCAAAACTACTGAAAAATGAATGGTTTTAGTACGTTTAAATGATTCTTTAAAATACTTTTTCATTATTTAATAGTTTTAGCGTCAACTTGTTCTACTGAAAGATTAAATGCACTCGCTCATTCCATTGCTTGTGCTTTAGTACCGTAAATATAATGATCTTGTTCGACTTTGAACAATTGAGGTACGTTGGGATATTGTTGACCTTGTAAATAAGTTAATTCAAAATTAATATTCTCGAATTTTTCGTTTGCATTTGAAATTTTAGGTATTGCTTTAAATAAGTTAATAGTATATGGGTGAACTGGTTTTTGATAAACTTTGTCAGTATCTCCGCTTTCAACTATCTTACCATAGTGCATAATTTGCACTCTATCAGCAATATATTCAATCATTGATAAATCATGAGCAATAAAAATCATACCGATATTTTTCTTTTCACATAAATCTTTTAATAAATTTACAACCTGTGCTTGAATTGAAATATCTAACGAAGCAATTGGCTCATCTGCAACAATTACTTTTGGTTGTGTAATCAAAGCACGGGCAATAACAATTCTTTGACGTTGTCCTCCAGAGAATTCGTGTGGATAACGATAAGCAAATTGTTTAAGCAATCCAACATCTTCAAGTGATTTATAAATTGTTGTCTTGATTAATAAGTTTTCAATCATAATTTTGGCAATAATATTTCCAGATAATGTTTTTAAAATCTTAACAAATTTAGAGTCAACCGCGGTCGAAGTATTGATTCCAAGTAATACCTTAATTGCTTTAACATCACGGTTCAAATATTTAGCTTCTATTTCAAAGGATTTTAGAGTTGCAAGTTTTGTTTCAACCTTCGATTGATATAAACTTATTGATTTTTTAATTTCTAATAAATTCTCTTTTGATTCGCCTTTTGCTTTAGCATCATTCATATACGATTTTAATTTATTAATAAAACTATTGTGAACTTTCATAACTTCAAGATTCGTGATAGTTTGCATATCTTTTAACAAATGATATTGTTTATCTGCTTCTTGAATCTTTTCATCAAGTTTAGCAATAGAAGCCTCATGTTCAATCACATATTCAGCAAGCATCGCTTTATTAACTTCGATGGCTTTATCATAGGATGCTTTAGCGTCAGCGATTTGTTGCGGACTTGCAGTTTTTTGTTTATCAACTACAATTGATTTATTGACTTTAATTTTATCTTTTAAATTGGCAATTTTTTTATTAAATTCACTTAAATTATTTGTATTTAACTGTACATGTTTGTCAAAATTAAAATTAAAATTATTTTCAATGCTTGATAGTATTTCTTTCTTAACTTCTGGCGTGTATTTGATATTTAATAAGTAGTTGTTGAAGAAGTTTTTTGAGTAGTCTTCTAATTCATTAATAACGTCACGAACTTCAGTATATTTAAGTTCTTTTAGACAAGATCTCAATTGTCTAGTAACCTTATTCAACTTTTTAGATAAATACTGGTTTTTAATATTGTGAAGATACATATCTAGTTTTGCAGAAATTCATTTCGCATTTCTATATATGATTGCATCTTTATGATATTCAGTAATAAAGTTATCAAAAGTGTTTTTATTAGTTGCTTTTTCAAGCTTTCTATTTTTAATTAATTGTTTAATTTCGCTCTGTCACACACGTATTTTTTGTTCCGCATTGTATTGTTTTAGAGTTATTTTAGACAATTTTAATGTTTTTAAATATTTTTCTTTAGCTAGCTTTAATTCGGTTTCATCAAGCTCTAAATTAGAATTTCTAAAGTCTTGCTGTTTTTCAAAATAAAAACTCATTAGTTCATCAGTATTGCGGTATAGATTGTTAACAATTTGACTTTCCATATTTTGTTTTTCTTCTAAATATGAATAGTAACTATTAAAATTATCCTCAAAACTAAGACTCTTATCAAATGTTCATGTTTTGAATTTTTGAACTCAATCTGGGAAAAAGTCTTTAGCTAAAATGTTTATTGATTCAAGATTTTGTAGTCTTAATGTTTTATATTTATGTTGGAATGTATAGAAATACATTTCTTTGACATCAACCCAATCTTTAAAAATATCTTTAACTTGGTTTTTGACAATACCATTTACAATTAAAGGTTCTTTTAAAGTTGTATATATATTCTTTTGACCATTCAATGAAGCATGAGGGTCTTGGAATATCATTTGAATGTTTTTACGTAAAAATTTTGTTTGGTTTCTTGAAATACGTTTACCACTGATAACTGAACCATCTAACATTACAAACCCATTGAAATCGTCATAAAGACGAAGTAATGAACGACCAACAGTTGTCTTTCCAGAACCAGATTCACCAATTAAACCAACAATTTCACCTTCATGTAAGTCAAAGCTTACATCATCAACAGCTTTATTAACAATACCGCCGTTGGTGAAATATTTTTTAAGACCTTGTATTTCCAAAATTGGTTTCGAATTATTTTTCTTCATCTTCAGTAAATACCTTTCTGAAACTTTCTAATCTAATTAATAAATCTTTAGGAAGTTCAACTTTTGGGGCGTCAGGGTGTAGCAATCATGTTGCGGCAGCATGACGTTTTTTCACCGGTAACAAAGGGGGTTCTTTATGGAAATCAATTTCCAAGGCATATTCATTTCTAGGTGCGAACGGATCTCCGAGCGGTAAATTAGCCATATCTGGAGGTGTACCTTTGATTGAATATAATCGGTCTAGTGAATTTTCTGGAATAGCAGATATAAGGGCTCACGTATAAGGATGACGGGGGTCGGTAAAGATATCTTTTCTAGTTCCTCTTTCAACAATTCTGCCCGCATACATTACATAAATATAATCACAGAACTTAGCAACAACACTAATGTTATGACTAATTAAAATAATTGAAATATTCATCGTTTGACGGATACGTTCGAATAATGCCAACACCGATGCTTGAACAGTTGGGTCTAATGCTGTTGTAGGCTCATCAGCAATTATTAGTTTTGGTTTTAAGGCAACAACCATTGTAATAACAACCCTTTGCTTCATTCCTCCTGACAAGGTATGAGGGTAACGGTCAAATATTTCTTCGGCGTTAGCAATACCAAATTCGCTCAGTAAACCGATTAAATATTTACGTTTTTCAGTATAAGGTTTTGTGCTTCATTCACTATTTAAATCCAAAGCGTCTAATAATTGTTTTCCAATTTTACGAGTAGGGTTTAAAGAAGTAAGAGGGTCTTGAGGAATATAACCAATATAATGTCCTCTTATTCCCTGTCATTGTTTTTCGTTTGTTATTTTGGTCAAATCTAAATTATCAATTTGCATTTTATCCGATACAAAGTAGGCGCCTTCATTAACGTTAATTAAAGCTTTTGAAGTTACTGATTTGCCCGAACCAGACTCGCCAACTAAACCAACGATTTCACCTTTTTTAATTTTTAAATCAAGTCCACGAACGATTCTAATAAAGTTTTTACGTCCGTTTTTAAAGTCAACTCTTAAATTTTCCACGTCCAAAAGCAAGTCGTTTTCTAAAGGAAGAGTTTCAAGTGAAGTTAAATTATTTTTTTTCATATTTCTCCTATCTCTTAACCTTAATTACTTTTGGATCTAAGGCGTCATGTAAACCTACTGCAATAAATTGCAAACTGATTGAAATACCTAACAATATTAGCGCTGGTAAGAATAATAACCAAGGATTTTCTTTCGATGATTCTAAGTTATCAAGCATAAATTTACCAAGGTTTGCAGAATTATCATCTTTAAAGAATCCTAGGAAGGCTAAAGAAGCAATTGAAAGAATTACCGAAGGAATTCTACGTACATAACTCATTGCAATTTTTCCTAAAATTGCTGGTAAAGCGTGTAAAAAGATTCTTCTTGATTCACTAGCTCCAATACTTTTGGCAGCCATAATGTATTCTTCATCTTTAACAGTGATGATGAATAAACGAGTTACTCCAATAGGTCCAGTTCAACCAACAAATAGTAAACCAGCAATCAGAACTCAAGGGTTTGTTCCTCAAATTGTAACAAATAGTAATAATCAAATAATTGAAGGCGGTGATGTGAATATTTCAATCACACGCATCATAAATGTATCCAATCATTTTCCGGCATTAAAACCTAAATAAGCACCAACAAATACTCCGATAATAATTTCTACTGTTGCAACAAATAATGCAATTCAAATTGATTCTAAAGTGCCTTTTCAAACTGTAGTTCAAATGTCGGCACCATGAATATTAGTTCCAAAATAAGTATGTAATTTTGGTATTGAGTTAACTAATTCGGATAGTTTTTGGTCAGTAAGAACACTTGCAAGGCTTTGGTCTTGAGGTAATGATTTTTCTATATCTCTAATTTTTGCCCATAATTGAGCACCTTCATAATAATTGTATGGGTCATAAGTAAGTGTAGATGGGCTTGTTTTGGTGAAATTAACATAGTTTGTAAAGTAAGGGCTATATAAATCATTGTTTTTTCAAGTTTCAAGGTTGTTTATAATAGTTTGATCACCTGTCTCTTTTATACGATTGAACATCGGAGGTAATGATTCAATATTTCTAATTTTATCTTCTGAAGATCAGCCAGCATCAATTCTCTGAACACCAGGATAATCCGAAGTAACTGAAACAATTATTGAAATTAAAATAATTGCGACAAAGACTATAAAAGCAATTAATACGGCAGGGTTTGTAAAAAATCTTTTTAGTATTTCAACTAGTAAGATTTTAGGTTTACCAGCAATATTATTACTGATTTTATCGTCTTTAGAAATTTTGATTTTTTCTTGAAGTTCAGCACTAATTCCGTATTTTTTATTAAATTCAGTTGCGGATAAACTCATATTACTCACCTCCTTCTTTATTAATTGTTACATTGTTTTGGTTATTAAGCATCGCTTGATACTCTAATTTACGTTTTTTAGCAGCAGATATAATATTGAATAAATTAATACCGCTACTTGCTTCATATTTAATTCTTGGATCGATAAGTGGGTAAGAAATATCTACAATAACTTGTGTGAATAATCCTAATGTGGTGAAGAAGAAAATATTAAACATTACAATATTGATTTCTCCCGCAGGGAATGAGTTTGCAATAATAGTTGCTGAACCTGGTATAAATCAGAATTTTTCAACAACAATAGATCCGGATAATAGAATTAAGTACGAAGGAATGATGATTGTTGCTAAAGGAATTGAGATATTTCTTAAAACATATTTTCTAAAAATAGCTCCGCCACTTAATCCTTTAGTTTTGGCGATTAATACATAATTAGAAGTCAACACTGTGACAACTTGATTACGTGAGTATAATGTGTAGCCAGCTAATGAACCAAGACTAACTACTGTTATGGCTGGAATTACTGATTTAATAGTTGCAGACCAACCATCACCAATTTCGAATGGTGAAATGAATCTAATATCAAATCCAAGTTTTTGGAAAACGTTTAAAAACATCGGGGCTAAAATAAAACTTGGTACGGCAATAAACACGAATACAAAAGCGTTTATTAAGTTATCGATTCATGTGCCACGTTTATATCCTGCTAAAACACCAATTAGAATTCCTAATGATGCCGAGATTATAAACGAAGGCAATGAAATTAAAATTGATCAACCTAATGGTCCAAAGAACAACTCTGGAATATTATCATAACCTTGCTGTGGGATATAAATTTCACCAAAATCGCCCGAGAAAAATTTACTGAAATATGTTGCTATTTTAGTAAAAACAGGGATAGCTTTAAAAGCTTGAGATTTTGCTTCATATTGTTGTCTAAGCAAGTTATCTGTTTCATTAATTAATTTAATTTCATAAGGGTTTTTAATGAAAATTACAATTAGTGTGTATGAGAAAATTAGAATAATAAACAATGTAAGAATGGCGAGCGCCATTCTTTTAAATATATATTTAAACATTGTTTTATTTATTTATTATTTTTTGTTTTCTCATTAACTACTTTTGTATCCATTGCTCATTCTGCTTCAGCTGCAGTAAATGGAATAATGTAATTTTTATTTGATAACGAAGGAACAAAACCAGCTACAGAGGTGAATCTTCTTTCAACTGGAACGCCTAGATATACAGTAAATTCATTTAATAATTTAATGTTTTGTGCGTTGGTTAAGGTTTTTACGTATTTGTTAAAGAATTTGGCTGTAATAGCTCCTCTTTCAGTAAAGATTTGTTTGTCATTAACTATCTTTAATTTTCCGTTTTCAATTGAACATTGTGTTCATTCGTCACGCAATGTAGTTAACTCTTCAGTTGATAGTTGAGCAAGGTCTTCAACGTTGAATCTCACTTTGATTCTTCCCGCTTCTTTTTCTTCTTTAATAAATTTAACTAGTGCTTCTGACATTTTAACTAATTCTGGTAATGCTTTTTGTAAATTCGATTTAGTTTCTTTTGCTTTAGCATCAGTTGGTTGTAAACCTAAAATCATTAATGAAATATCAGCATTAGATACATTAACCATTCCATCAAATCCTGAACCAATTGAGTTTGTGTCATATCCTCAACCACCAATAGTATAAGGACTTCAACCATAAATGTGATGACCTCAGAATTGAGACAATTCATTTTCGGCATTAAATTTAACTGATTTAAAGTCTAAACGAGGGTCAAGATCATTAATTATTTGAGGCATTAATTTGTAAACTTGTTCAAATAATACTGGGTTAAAGTTAACTCATCTAAAAGCTTGTGTTCATGAAACTTTTTCATTTGCTTTGATTCCGGCTTCATCAAGCAATTTTTTCATTTCCCTTTTAACTTCTTCAAAGTTTGGCGATTTAAAGGCTGACAATTCAGAAGAAGCATCATTTTGCGCAATAAAGAATTCTTGATATTCAACAGGTTTGCTTAATTTGTAATCAGTACTAATGAATGATAATTTATTAATGTCATTGTAATGTACACGTAGATTATTTTCTTGTTCATGTCCCTCAACATCATTACCTCCGATTTTTGCATCTAGCGCAAAACCTGAAATATTCATTTTTTGTTTATGAGAATTTATTTTTTGAGAAATACCTTCAAAGTTAAATGCTGAAGAGATTAAGCTTCTAAAGATTAGACCACGTCCGGCGAATAAATTCATAAGTTTTTCTTCACCTTTTACAGTTCCTTTAATTAACTCTTTTCTGTCTACACCATATAAAATTTTAGAAAAAGCATCATTAAATGTAACATTTTTTAGATATTCATTTAAATCTTCTTCATTATTTACATCGAAAGGAGCTGGCTTGCCATCATCAGCTTTGCGTGTTGGACTTGTTTCAGGTACTGAGATATGTGGCAACATATTTCAGAATTGTTCAGCACCAATTTGACTTTTATTTAAAGTTTGAGAGTATTTAACACCATATTTTTCAGGATATTTTGCAACATCTGTTGTGTTGGCAGTTGGAATTAAAGCATATGGTAATCTAGTTAAACGACCTTTTTTGAAGTCATTTCATAATGCTTGTTTAAATTGTTCAGCATCACCGCTACCTTGATATCTTTGGATAATAGTTTTAACAGATGAATCACTTTTTACTCAATCTTGATCTGCATATTTAGTATTCATTACATATTTTTCTTCAGATGTAGATTTTGAATAACCTTCATAAATGTATGGACCTGCATACAATGTGTATTCTGGGTCAATTCCATATCAATAAACTCCAGCGATAGCTAATTTATTGTCTTTTGGAAGCGATTTAACTAATTCAGACTCAAATTTGGCTTCAGTAGATTTTGATGTAATGTTTGGTAAGTTACCAGATTTGTTAACTTCAGCAATATATTGACTAGGAGCTGCGACAAATTCTTGTGAAGAAGCTAAGTTATCAATTAAATCAGCAAATTCAGCTGTTTCTTCAGTTGATTTCTTGTTAAAAGTAACTTTATCATCTTCAAGGAATTTATTTTCATCAAGTAAATCTGTTGATTCAACACCGAATAGTTCGTATAAGTATTCATTTGGATAACGAACTTTATTTGTGAAATAGCTTGAGTTAGGTACTAAAATTTTATTCGTTGCAGCATCTAATTTAGTAATTTTTTCTTGTTCTACATTACTTTCAGCTGCAAATTTAACTCTTTCATTGACACCTAATGAATAGGTTCTTAAGTATGAAACGTAAAAGTCTTTTGCAACAACTTCATATTTAGTTTCTTCACCTTTTTTATCAACTCATTTAACACCTTTTTTAACTTCAATCTGAACTTTTTTAGCAGTTTTTAAAGCATTGAAAAATTCTTTTGAGTTAATTGATTTAGGGTTTTTTGAAAATCCTTGGTAGATTGCATAGTTGTAGGTTTTGCCGTTTTCTGGTTTGATATTAACATCGAAATCATCTTTGTCAAATTCTTTTTTGGCACCATTATTATCAGTAACTATAAATTTACCTGCAAGTTCTAATTTGTAACCTCATACAGAAGGGCTGACAATTTCATACTTATCATTGCCCAAATTATTAATAACTGCATCATTTTTTGTTGTTTTTCTAATTAATAATGCTGCTATGTTTTCTTCGTTACGATTTTGTCAACCACCATATGAGTTAGATCTATCAGTATGGTAAGCCGATTCAGAATAAACTGAATTAATTGCTGTTCTTGTTGCTCTCGCCACGACATATTGATTATCCGTCTGTGAACATGACGCAGCTAGCGCCACTAATGGTAGTGACGATGATAACGTCAGGGGTGCGAGAAGTAATTTTGTTTTTAATTTCATATTTTTCCTTTCGCGAAAAATGTTTAATTGTGTTTTTTTCTTATTGTATTCGTTATGTTATTTGACTTGCCGTCTGAAAAATAAAAATTTTGTAAGACTCTAGCCCTAGTCTTACAAAATAATAAAATATATTTATTAAGATGTAGACTATAGCTCCAATGGAATTTTCCAAAGAACAACAAACTGTTATGCATTGTTGCCATCGATTTCTGTGCCCAGATAATCAATTCGGCATCCTTACCCTTTCAATAGTTTCGTTGCACGCCTGCTCAACTATTTACTAATGTAGGAAGCTCCTCTATAGTTTTTTCAAAAAAGCAGGTGTCTTTACCTGCTTTTACATAAATTTTTATTTTAAATTCATTTCACAGGTATTAATTCAAAATCGAAATAGCTCAAGACGCCATTCCATTAATATTTTTAATACGAGTGAATAAATTTGTTTTTAACATAACGGAATAATTATAAACACTAAAAAGCGAGATCGAAAAAATTTTTTTTACTTTTTTAGCTCAAATTACCTCAAAAACTATCCAAAAAGTAGAAATTTCCACATTTTATGGAACAAGTTTGTAATCTTAATAAAGAATATATAATAAGTAAGAACTGAAAGGTAACAAAATATGAAGTGAAAACCAATAAATGATACATCCACAATTGAAATTGTTAAATCAAGCAATGACCAAAATCTGGAAGGAAAAATTGTAAGAGATCCTAAAAACCAAATCTCTCCTAGACCATTCAGGGTTATAAGAACAGAAAAAAATATCAAAACAATAAATATGACAATTTGTTTTACAATCATGACTGCCGCAATTATATTTTTTGTGTTAGCGTATTTAAAAGTAGGGCCTTTTGTTGAAAGCTACTGGGGTTATCTAATTGCATTTGGAGTTACGGCAGCAATATTCTTAGCTCTTGGTATTAAAAATCTGATAGAAAACATTCAATGATCAAATACCGTTAAACGTTATCGCGAAGCATTAGAACTAGGAGACAAGACAAGCTCGAATACTTTCCATTTAGCCTACCGTCGAATAGTGCTTAAAGGTGTAGACTTAACATGATGTTTGATATTCGTGCTAACTTACTTAGGTTTAATTACTGCCATTGTGTATGGAATTTATTCAAAAGGTATGACGGAAATTAACTATGAACCAACCTTCAAATTAAAACTAAATTGAAAAGAAATTCTTGATAACGGATTTGGAAATACACCTCTATTTTGTCTAATAAGTACAATTGTAATGGCATTATTAATCGGTTTTTATGTCGCAATGAGATTGATTGATAAGAAACGTTTAGCAGATTTAAGTGATTTTTTAGGTGAAAGAAGTGTTGATATCCATGAACAAATAGAAAATTCTCGTCGTGACCGTAACAAGTTATGAATGAGAGCTTATTTAGTAATTGTGTTTTTAACAATATTACTGCCACTAGCTTTATTAACTGTAGCAATTTGAAGAATGATAGTTAAACGAAAGAAACAACTTTAATTTTAACCGATAATAATTTCGGTTTTTAATTAACAAATTGACAAAAGGAATAAAAAATGCAACAAGTTAGTTGCAAATTTGGTCATAAACTGATATGGTACCCAAGACAGGACTTGAACCTGCACGGATTTCTCCAGTAGATTTTGAGTCTACGGTGTCTACCATTCCACCACTTGGGCATAATTTCGTAATTATTATAATTAATTTTTTTATAATAATAACAAAATATATAAATTTCTTGATGTTGGTCAATTAACTTATATTTCTGATAGGAGACAACAATGGCAATAGGAATCGTGGCGGAATATAATCCTTTTCATAACGGACATATTAGACAAATTAACTGAATAAAACAGAATTTCCCAAACGAAAAAATAATCGTTGTCATGAGTGATAAATTTTCGCAACGAGGTGAATATACTATCACTAGTTTTAACAACAGAAAAAAAATTGCCAAAAAATATGGCGTTAATAAAGTTCTTAAATTAACTTTTGAAGAAACTGTTCAAGCTGCACATATCTTTGCCCAGAACGCAATAGCAAAACTTCATAGAGCTGGCGTCAGCAAAATTGTCTTTGGTTCGGAAACAAACAATCCAGATCGCATGGTTAGATTAGCTAATTTTTTAAAAAATAACCTTGATGAATTCAATCATGTTATTAGACACTATATCAAGAAAGAAAAACTGGCTTACCCAAAAGCTTTCGCTTCGGCTTTAAAAGATTTAACTGGTGAAAATTTTGCTATGCCAAATGATATCTTAGGTTTTGAATATGTTAAATCAATAGTAAACAATAATTACAATATTGAAATTTTTACAATCGAACGAAATATCCCCTTTCATTCGCAACTGCCAAATCAAAACTTTGCTTCAGCATCGCTTTTACGAACTAAATTAAAAAATAACGAAGATATTTCTAACTACTCACCAATGAAAATATCTCGTCCTCGTTTTATTGAGAAAGACTATAAAAAATTTATCAGTATTTTAACTAAAACACCTATAAATAAATTGAGAAAAATTAAATTAATTAGCGAAGGAATTGAAAATTTATTACTTAAACATTCTCATTTGGAAACCTACGATGAATTTGTTGATGCGTGCGTTTCGAAACGATACACTTCCAGTAGAATCAAAAGAATAATCGCCTGAATATTATGTAAAAAATGAAAATAAGTTTAAAATTAAAAATACTTGGAGGAACATTATGGAAATCTTATTGCACGACGAAACAAATACCAAAAAAGCAATTACTCGTTTAGAAAGAGAACTAGATGATATTTGAGAACAAGGCGAAAATGGTGCCGATGTAATCATGAACTTAGATGATCAAAACATGTGAAATGCTGTCATTAAATATCTCGACGAACATAAAGAAGAATTTAGTTATCAAGCAAACGAACAAAAAGCAATTATTAATGTAGAATTCGTTCTTTAAAAGAAGAAATTAATTATTTGAATGGCCTTTGTGCCGTTTTATTTTACTTTTAATACAGCAAATAAACAGAATATGGATAAAACGGAGAATAAATTTAATTTAATTATTAATTAACAAGTTTATGGTAAAATGATTAAGCAATATTTAATTGCAGAAAGTAGATTACATCTCACCTGATGGCCATAGCCTTGGGTTTCTAGCTACAATTAAAATCTTTTTTAAGATGTAGTTTAGAAAGTGGAGATACCACTTTTATTTTAATTTTAAAAATTATCTATTATAAAGGAGTTAATATTCAACCAACAAATACCAGAAACAAAAAACCTGCAGCTGAACACATGATAAATTCAAACATCCCTTTTTCAAAAGTCTTTTTAATCGGGCCTGAAGGGGATAAGATAGGGGTTAAACCTACACGAGAAGCTATCGAGATTGCTCGTGAATACGGAATGGACTTAGTGCTAATAAGCGTTGAGCCAAAACCTATTGCTAGAATATTGGATTATGGAAAATTCAAATATGAAAGAAAGAAAAAGCAAAAAGCTGCTAAGGAAAAACAAACAATTATTCAAAATCGTCAAATCAGATTAACAGTTATGATTGGAGACCACGATTTACAAGTGAAAGCTCGTAAAGCGAGAGAATTCTTGCTAGATGGTGACCGTCTAAAGGTTAGTTTAAAATATCGTGGACGTGAAATGGCTCGTCCTGAATTAGGTTATGACACAATGAATAGATTCTTCCAATTATTGGAGGACATTGCTGAAATTACCAAAGAGGCGACGTTAGTGAATAATAGATTTCTTGATCTATACCTACAACCAAATAAAGTTAAAGTTGCTAAATATAAGAAAGAGAATAATATAGTAGATAAGAACACTACACAAGATCAAAATGATGATTCTGACGACGAAGAATTCGACGATGAAGAATAATTTTGATTAATTTAAGGAGTAATTATGCCTAAAATGAAGACAAAAAGTGCTCTTAAAAAACGTATCAAAATTACAGGTACAGGAAAAGTTTTAAGAGAACAAGCTTACCGTTCACACCTAGCCCAAAATAAAACCACAAAACAAAAACGTCAAGCACGTAAATCTGTTCAAATGCACGCATCTGACATCAAAAGATTCAAAGGGTTATTTTAATTAACCTTACATTCAACAATATAGAAAGAGGAAACTATGAGAGTTAAAGGCGGAACAGTTACTAGAGCTAGAAGAAAAAAATGACTAAAACTAGCTAAAGGATATTTTGGACACAAATCAATAGGTTATAAAGTTGCTAAACAAGCAGTTGTTAAATCATGAACATACGCATTTAGAGACCGTAAACAAGTTAAACGTAACTTTAGAAAATTATGAATAGCCCGTATCAATGCTGCTACTAGAGCAGAAGGAGTTACATATTCACAATTCATTAACGGACTTAAAAAAGCAAACATCACAATTAACAGAAAAATGCTTTCAGAATTAGCTATTAACGAACCTAAAGTATTTTCAAACCTAGTTGAAATTTCAAGAAACGGTAAATAATTATTTAACTCAGCGTTGCTGAGTTTTTTTATATATTTGTTGAAAAAAATCGTAAAAATTATAAAAATTTCCACATTTTTATCTTTTCTCAAACTTTGAAATAAATGTATTAATCAAAATTTTAAGTCTTATAATACACAAAAATTAACTTTTTGCTAAAACTGGAAATTTTACCATATTCAAATGTGGTAAAGTTTCTGGAAAAAGAATATCAATATATAAATATATATAATATAGACAGATAAACACAAAAAGTTTATTCAAGCGGTTTAGAAATAAACTCGCTTCGCATATTTAGGAGGCAAAAAATATGAAAAATAAATTACTTTTAGGACTAGGAGCTGTATCGGCGCTTGGTACACTTCCTATGGTTGCTGCAGCATGTAGCAATGATAAAGGTGGAGAAATTAACGGTGTTGCAGTAAAACACACTGAATTCACTCACCCTAAAAGACCAACAGTCCCTGTTACAAAAATTACTTTAAATAAAGAATTTGGTATCACAAAAGGACAAAAAATGAAAAGCATCGTGATGATTAACGATGGTGGAGACATCAACGATAAATCATTTAACCAATCGGCTTGAGAAGGTCTATTAACTTTCGCTGACATTCAAAACGGAGTTAGTGCTGATAACTACGCTGTTCTTGAAGTTAAAGAAGGAAAATATGAACAAGCATATAGAGAAGCTTTAGATAGTAAATACAAAGTATGACTACTTCCTGGTTTCTTACACCAAACAAACGTTTCGGCATTCTTGCAAAAACCAGAAAATGCTAAGAAGTTCAAAGAATTAGGAATCGTTTTAATCGGTGCTGACTATACATCTTTATCTGATGTTAAAGACCTAGCAGGACACGCAGTATTCCAAGATTTCAAAACTAAAGAGGCTGCTTTCGTTGCTGGATATGCTGCTGCAAAATTCCTATCAACAGAAAAAGAATTTAAAGATAGATCATTCGCTACTTTAGGTGGTGGTGCTTTCCCTGGAGTTACTGATTTTAACGAAGGTTTCATGAAAGGTATTCTATACTGAAATAACCAACAAAAAGATGACTCAACCAAAATTCACTCTACAACTAATTCAGTAAATTTAGGTGCTGAATTCGACCAAAATGAAACAAATACAAAAGCTGTTGATGCCATGTTAGCAACAGACCCTAAAATTGTTATGGCTGTTGCTGGTCAAACAACATTCCAAGTTACAAAACACACTAAATTTAAAGGAAAAAATAAATACATTATTGGTGTAGACGTTGACCAAGCATTAAGTGCTTCAAGTGAACAAAACACATACTTTACATCAATTGTTAAAAACATTGGACAATCAACCTATGATGCTGTTTCAGCACTTGCATTAGGTAAAGATGTTGAAGGACTAGAAATCGATAAAAAAGACTCAATCATGAGCCATGGTTATGATAGAGGATGAGTTGGAGTTTCAAAAACTCACATCGAAGGTGACAAACAAATTCTTGCTCAACAAGCTCTAGATGAAGCTGAAAAGCTATATAAAACTCTAGATGAAGAAACAAAAGCATGATTACATTCTTCAAAAGTTACTCAAGATGGTGACGATATTATAAACATTCAAGAACGTATCGATGCATTAAATGCCGCTTTAAAAATTGAAAATAAATAATGAATGCTGTTGAATTCATTAACGTAACTAAAAAATTCCCCGGAATTACCGCTAATGACAGTGTTTCTTTTGCAGTTAAAAAAGGAACAATACACGCATTAATCGGTGAAAACGGAGCTGGTAAAAGTACTTTGATGTCAATCTTGTTTGGTCTTTATGAACAGACAAGTGGAGAAATCCTTATAAATGGCAACAAGGTGCTTTTTTCTGGACCAAACGATGCTAATGAAATGGGTATCGGGATGGTTCACCAACACTTTAAATTAGTTGACGTATATACAAACTTAGATAACATAATCCTTGGTGAGGAGTGAACAAAAAATGCGGGTGTCTTAAATAGAGACATTGCAATCAAAAAAATAAAAGCACTTCAAAATACATATAAATTGCACTTCGATTTATTCCAAAAATCTGGAGATGCTACAGTTTCAACTCAACAAAAAGTTGAAATTATGAAAATGCTTTATCGTGGAAATGACATTTTGGTTTTTGACGAACCAACTGCTGTTTTAACTGATGAAGAAATTCAAGGGTTATTACACTCATTTGAAATATTTAAAAAAGCAGGCAAAACAATAATTTTTATTTCTCACAAATTAAAAGAAATTGAACAAGTCGCTGATACTGCAACTGTTTTACGTTTAGGAAAAGTTGCTGGAAACTTTGTTTTAAAAGATACAACAATGGATCAAATTATTAGAGCAATGGTTGGTAGCGATGTTGTTGAAGTTAAAAATGACATACCAAGTGAGAAAAAAGAAGTTGTGTTTTCTCTAAAAAACATAACAACAACTAAATTAAATAAAAACTTAAAAAACATTTCTTTTGATGTTCACGCGGGCGAAATCTTTGCTATTGCAGGGGTTGCTGGAAACGGACAAGAAGAATTAGAATACATTTGTGGCGGAGTTGAACAGCCTCACAAAGGTTCAGTTCACTTAAAAATATTTAATCATAGCACAAATGAATATGAGTTTAAAGATATTACAAAAAGTGGTGCGTGAGATAGAAGTAGACAACATGTTGCCTACATTCCGGCCGATAGACACCACCATGGTGTAATTCTTGATTTCACTATTCAAGAAAACTCAGTAATTAGAAGACTTTGAGACAAGGAATTCGTAAAAGGCGGAGTATTTAAAACTAAAGCCATAAAAGAATTCACTAACGAAATTATTGAAAAATATGACGTTAGAAGTTCACAAGGTGCTAAAAGTATCGCTCGTTCACTCTCGGGTGGTAATCAACAAAAATTCATCGTTGGACGTGAAATGATGTTTGAACATGATTTCATCATCATTGTCCAACCAACACGTGGTATGGATATTGGTGCAATTACTAATATTCATACTCAAATCTTAAATGAAAAAGCAAAGGGCAAGGCAATTCTTCTAATTTCATATGAATTAGACGAAGTATTGGCGCTAGCAGATACAATTGCTGTTATTAATGAAGGTAAAATTCTTTCAATTAACGACGCTAAAACTTCATCTCGTGAAGAAATTGGTAAATACATGTCATCAAGTACGCAAAACGAACAAGATTCATGATTTAACCCTAATGATATTGAAGATTCTAAAGATAGTTACATTACATATCTAAATAAAAAATATGCTAAATTAATTGAAAAAGCTTTATTAGATAAAACTTCAATTAAATCAAGTTTATACATTGCTCAACACTCTAAAGATGTTGATAAAGAAACATTAGTAGAACTTAAAAATAACTATAAATTAGCTTCAGATAATCATAAAGCTATCATTCAACAAAGAAAACAAGAATTAAGTGAAGCCAAATCTTCATTTGATCAAATTTATAAAGACTTTAAAAATAGAAAGGAGGGAGCAGTAAATGACAAAACACAAAAACATTATGATTGAAACATTCAACAAGATTAGTGAAAAAATCAGTTCATTCGTCAAAATGGACAAAACAAAATCAACTGGTCGTAAGGTTGCTTCTTCTCTTTGAGCCTTGTTTTTCGGGATAGTACTTTCATTAGTTTATATCTTCCTAAAAACATCGTTACTTGAACACAGAATTATCAACCCGTTCGCAATCTTTACTAATGTTGTTGATAGTTTAAAATCGCCAAGTAACAAAGAAGTTATTTTAAACTACTTATTGATTTTTGGTTTCTCATCATTAGCTTGTGCAATCAGCTTTAAGGCTGGATTGTTCAATATTGGTATCCCAGGTCAAATGATGATTACAGGTGCAACTTCATTTGGTATTTTCATTAAATTAGGTTACACATCATATACCTCAATTCCAGTATGATTGTTATTATTAGCTCTAGTCTTTTCTATGATTTTTGCTTTTATAGCAGGTCTAATAGCAGGGGTTTTGAAGGCATATTTAAATGTGCATGAAGTTATTTCTACTATTATGATTAACTGAATTATTGTTGGCATTGCAATGGTTTGTTTCCAACAAAAATCTGCAAATGTTATTTGACCAGAATTCAGTTTAAACCAAATATCATATTACTTTAATGATGTTAACACAGGTACTAACCCAGGTATAGTTGGTATCAGTCAAGAAGTCAAAAAAGCATTTTCTATTGCTGGTCTAATAATTTTATTAGTATTAGTAATTGCTGTTGCCTTTGTCTTCAGTTTTACAAGTTTAGGTTACAAAATTAGAATGCAAGGTATATCTAAATCAAATGGTAAATACATGGGGGTTAATGATAAAAAATTAACAATGCTAGTTTTAGCCTTCTCAGCCATGATTGCCGGAGTCGCAGGATTCTTCAACTATGTTTTAGGTCTATCAGCAAGATTTGACTCAGTTACCCAACCTCTTAACTTAGGTTTTGAATGTATCGCAATCAGCCTATTGGCTTTAAACTCTCCAATCGGTATTGTTTTTACATCATTATTCTATACAGCACTATATACAGCAAACTACAAATTGCAAAAAGCTCCTCTATACCTAAAACCAGATGATGTCCAAGTTATTACATCAATGATTCTATACTTAGCAGCTACTGCAATTATGTTTACTCAATTCAAACCAATTGTGTACTTTAGAGGAAAATTTGCATTATTGAGCGACCCTAGATATAAAGCTTATTCTAAATTGAAACGTTATAATATAGCTATCGCTAAATTGAACGCAAAAAACAAAACACAAAATCACAACGCAAGATACACAGTATCAACCAAAAACGCTAACAAAACGATTGCTAAATTGAATTTAATTAATCAAAAATATCTTAAAGATATTGCAAAATTAGAATCAAAAATTGTAATTGCCAAATTTGAACTTCAAAAAGCTCAAAAACTTAATGATTTAATTAATCAAAAACATGCAGAAAAAATGGCAAATTACAGTCAATTGAATTCAGCAATCCTTGATGCCCAAAATGTTTACTATAATAAACTAGAAGACTTAAATAATCCAGAGCTAAATTACTCTAAAGATGAAATTAAATTACAAGTGTCAGGAGCAAAAGTTGCTTTAAAAGAACAAATCAAATCTCTTAAAGCTCAATACGTATCGCCAAATTGCAATAGCGAACTTAAACAACTACGTAATGAAAATAAAACCTTAGTTGCAGAATTTACAAAAAATGAAAATGAAGCATTAAATCAACGTTTATCTTCAATTAAAGCTGATGAAATTAATTGAGAAATTGATGAAGTTTCAAACAAAAATAAAGTTTCATTATTAAATAGTGAATTCGTCAAATTACAAGATAAATATCTTGCTGATGCAATGAACTATAAAAATACTGATGAGCAAACTTTAGTTCATTTCGAACAAATTAACTTGAAAAAATACGAATTAATTAATCAAATGAAAGAATTAGGTAAAACCGGTAAATTTGCCATTAGTCAACAAAGAACTGCTGATTTAAAATCTATTAACGCCGAATATGCTCCAATTTTTGTCGATATTATTGATCGAAGATTACGCATGGCGCTAGAAACACTAAAGAAAAAGGAGGTACAAGATGGCCTTAACGCTTAATGTTTATTCATCGCTAATTCTATTCTTTTGTATCTTTACCCTTGGTGGAATCAGTGGTCTATTCTGTGAAAAGGTAGGTATTGTTAACATTGGTATTAATGGGATGATGGTTATAGGGGCTGCAAGCTATTTAGCATTCACCGATACCTTGGCCACACTACTAGTTAAACACCCAAATATTGCAAACAGTGGCTGATGACAAATCTTAGGAACAATTTTTGCAGCATTATGTGCATC
Organism: Mycoplasma miroungigenitalium; assembly: GCF_013008635.1. Classification (NCBI taxonomy): domain Bacteria; kingdom Bacillati; phylum Mycoplasmatota; class Mollicutes; order Mycoplasmatales; family Mycoplasmataceae; genus Mycoplasma; species Mycoplasma miroungigenitalium. The sequence continues at coordinate 682,570 of NZ_CP053096.1, read as the reverse complement.
ATTGTTTGCTCTACTTCACGGATTTGCCACAATCAAACTAAAAAGTGAACACACAATTTCAGGTTTTGCAATTAACTTACTAGCTTTTGGTATTTCAATCATCTTGCTAGAAATTCACGGACACGGAAATAAAAAACCTATTTTAAACATTGCTGAACTACAATACTCAGTTGAATTAGTTAAAAACAGTACTTTAAGTTTAGAAATTATTTCATGAAAACTTGTAATTACAGTAATTATTATTGCGGTTGCAGCCTTTGCTTTATACAAAACTAAATGAGGTTTAAGATTTAGAAGCATTGGTGAAAACCCACAAGCAGCTGATGTTGCTGGTATTAATGTTTATAAATATAAATGACAAGGTGTTGCTATCTCAGGTGCTATCGCAGGTGTCGCAGGTGCAATCTTCTCACAAGCTTACGGAATCTCATTTAATGGTGATGTTAGAGGGTATGGTTATCTAGCCTTAGCGATTATGATTATGGGTCAATGAAATATTTTCTTAGTATGTATAATTGCCTTCGTCTTCTCGTTCCTATATGGACTTTCAAACGCTTCAGGAGCCTTTATTCCTAGTCTAAAACCTTACGCATCATTATTACAAATTACACCATACCTACTATCATTATTAGTAATCATGGTTACAGCCAGAAAATCACACGCACCCGCCGCTTCGGGATTACCTTACGACAAGTCGGTGCGTTAAGGAGTTAAAATGAAATTTAAAAAACTATTATCATTAAGCGCAATCTCACTAACTACCTTAACACCTCTGGCTACACTTTCATGTAATCTATATGAAGATATTGATGGAGATACTTATATCCAACTAAGAGACTCTGAACAAAAAGTATTAATTATTGATGATAAAATCACCAAAATTAATAACTCAGCACTAATTTTCAAACACCAATTAGAAGAATTTAAATCTAATAATATAACTGATTTACCTGAAAATTTATTCCATTTCAATGACATCGCATTAAAAAACCTTAAAACAGTTACCGCTAACTCAATAACCTCAATTGGCGATAATACTTTTGCCAACTTGACGGGATTAGTAACTGTTAACGCACCAAAAGCAACCAAAATTGGTGAAGGTGCTTTCAAAAACGCTCGTAAATTAACCACCCTTAATTTAGGAGTGTTGACTACTATTAACAAAGAATCATTTTCTGACACCACAAGTTTAAAAACATTACCTCAATTTGCCGCTTCAATTACAACCTTGCCACAGTCTGTATTTGATGGCTGTGGTATCGAATCATTCAATAATAGCAACATCATCAAAGTTGAAAAATCCGCATTTTATAACTCAAGTATCAAAACATTAACATTAAAAAATGTTCAAGAAATCGGCGAAAATGCCTTAGCTGCATCGAATTTAGAAAAAATTGAAATTTCTCCAAATGCTAAACTACACCCACTGGTTTTTGGTTCAAAACTAAAATCAATGCCAAGCAAAATGTTTGATGCTAACGGTTTCTTAGTTTATAACGAAACTTTATACGGATTTGATCTAGCTAAATATAAAACAGCAAATCCCAATGCCACAGAAATTGTTTTACCAGATAATGTCAAAACAATTTCAAGTAAAGTTTTTGAAAAGAAAAATACTGGCGATTTCAAAACAATTAAAGCTAACCATGTTACAACAGTTTCAGCAAACGCATTTAGTTCAAATTCAACTATTGAATCAATAATATTACCACAAGCTATTAAAGTTGAAACTGAAGCTTTTGCCAAAATCAGCAAGCTTAAAGTTCTAACATTAAATGCTAATTGTGAATTTGATATTACACCATTTGGTAAAACATCATTACCACAAGGATTATTTAATCAACAAGGACTATTAATTGTTAACTCAACATTATTCAGTGTCAAGTTAGACGAAGCTGCTTTAACAACTGATACATTAACATTGCCAGATTCAATAACAAAAATTCATTCATATGCTTTTGGAGACAAAATTAAAAAGATTACTACCCTATCAGCTAACTCAGTTACTTATGTCGCTGCCAAAGCTTTCAGCGGTAATAAATCAATTACTAAAGCAACTTTTGCTCCAAATGTCCAAATTGATGAACATGCTTATGATTCTTCCGCATTGGTTAAAAAAACTGAAAAGAAATAATCTCGCCTAGCGAGATTATTTCTTTACCCATCACCGCTAAAGCTAATTATTTGGTAAAATTATTTATATTCTTTAGGAGATCAAAATGACTAAAATTTTTGCTTACGATTTAGACGGCACATTATTTACCAGTGCCAACTCAATGCACCCCCAAACGCAACAAGCTTTGGGTTTTGTGCAACAATCAGGGAACTACAATGTAATCTCAACTGGTCGTTCATTGGGCAATATATTAAATGCTTTAGGAGAAAATATAAAACTATTCGAATACGTGGTTGCTTCTAACGGCGCAGTGGTTTACACCCCTCAAAGCACTGAAGCTAAAATCTTAGGAAAAGTCGAGATAGATGCTTTTGATTCTCTCTACCAAACAGCATTAAACAACGATTATATTATGCGTATTGATACTACTGATGAATCAGTTAGTTTTTTAACTCCGGGTCAAACCCCCACATGATTAAAAGAACAAAATATTATGGATATAACCAAATTTAACTTTCTTTCACCCGAAGATTTTAGTGCCTACGCCTACAATCACAAAGACAATATTGTACAACTTGCTTTGCGTGGTTCTACAGACAATATATTAAACGAATACACTCATTTTTCAAAGGTTTTGGGAAATAAATACGAAGTAAAATACACTAACAAAGTTTATTTAGACATTAATGCTAAAAATATTAATAAATGAACTGGTCTAAGTTATGTTTGCTCATTAGCTAATGTAAGAAGTGAAAACGTAATTGCTTTTGGAGACTCGGGTAATGACGTTGAAATGATTACTCATGCTGGCATTGGTATCGCAATGGGCAACGCAACACAGGAGGCCAAAGACGCGGCGGACTTAATTATTGGCGAAAACACAACTAATGCTATTGCCATAACTATCAAAGAGATGAATTAATAACTTTATACAAAAAATACCAAGAATATTCTTGGTATTTTTTGTATATTATTTATTGCCTAACTTTTAACACTGTCAAGCGCCTTTTGTGCACGATAGACAATTGTTTTTAACATGTTAATTAAATTGAAAATATCGAATTTATTTCCTTCAGCTACAAATTGCTCAAATTCATCAAATAATTTATCAAGCTCAGCATTTGCTTTGACATAATTTGCATTTTCAGTATACTTTTGTATATCATCATAAATGGATTGTAGTTTTATGGAAACTTTGTTTATGTCCAAATTAATGTATCCTGTTTTAGTATTGAATCACTCATCAGCTATATCATTTTTAATTGTTTCAACTATGTTATTCATTTTTTCTTGAATAATTACATATTTATTAATCAACAATTTACCCAAGAAATCATTATCTGAAGCTACTTTAGTTTCTGCATTTTGCATATTTTTGTTAATTATCTCGGAAACATTAGTTCTATCCATTGGTTTAATTTCTTCAATATTTTGTTTAACTTGTTCAAGTTTCCCAAAAGTTCTGTCCAAGTAATCTTCTCTTAAAGCTCTTTGAACAAAAGTTTTGATTCCTTTAGAATTTTTTCCTTCATTAGTTCCAACAGTGGCTAATCATTCAATTGAATATATCTCTTGATTAGTCTCAATTAAATCAAAAATTCTTGCATTTGTTTGATCAATATTTTTGTCAACTAATTCAATAAACTTCTCTTTTAAATGTTCTAATTTTGATGTTAATTGTTCGATATTAACTATTTCTTCTCAGTCAAAATTTTTCAAATCAACTATTTCTTGTTTATTTATACCTTCAATTTTAAACAATTTACCATTGTTTTGGTTATCCAATTGTTTATTAAAGAAGTCAACAGAGTCTAAAACATAATTCATTTTATTTAACAATGTTTTAGTTGGCTCAATCCTTTCCACTACGCCTTGTTGAATTGATTTGTGTATATTGTCCACAGCGGTTGAATTGATTTTATCAAATTCTGATGATGAAGTATCAACTTGAGATATTTTTTCTGAAATATCGTTGGCTTGACTAATGGCTATTTGATTTGCGTCATAAATATCTTTAACAGGATTGTAGTAATTAGGTAATTTTGAGTGCAAATCGTCAACTTGATCACTAATTTTATTCAACTCCAATTTATCTTTTTCAATTTGTTGTAATTGATTTTGTTTATATTCTTCAAATAAACTCGTAATATTAGTCTTAAGTTCAGCTAATTTAGCTTCAATAGTATTAATATCTCATGATTGATCAAATATTTTTTGAGTTTTTACTAACTCTATTTTTTTGTATAATTCAGCAATATCATTATTATAACTTTCTTGAGCTTTTTTAGCATTTAAAACATCACTGTCTAAATTCATCAATTTAGCTAATTCTGATGAATATTCCTGTTCTATTTTTTTCTTAACTTCAATTTTCTGAACTAAATTATCATAATCATTTTTAGTTGAATCAAATAATTCAGTTAATAATGAATCATTTTTATTTAAAGCTAATTGAGCAACTGAATTAGTTCTTTGAGTTAATTTTGTAATTGCTTCATTAATTTCAGCTGTAAATTCTGGATGAGATGTTTTTAATTCATTAAATTTAGTTTCTCAATCTTTTAATTTAGTATTAGCATCATCAAATTTAGTTTTGATGTTTTCAATATCAAGAGTAATTTCAGAAATTTTTTGAATAGCTTTATTCATATTTTCTAAATTATTGTCTTTAATATTATCGAATTCAGTAAGAGCGGGTTTAATTACGCTCATATCTTTAATTGCGTTCTTTAAATCAACATATTTTGAATCAACTAATTTATTATCCAATGAGTCTAAATCATCTTTAAACTGTTTAGTTTTTTCAGATTTTGTCTTAATTTCACCTATTGTTAATGAATAATTATCGTACGTATCATTAATTAGTTCAGTTGAAGATGCAGAATTGCTTAGAACTTCATCTAAAGTATCTTGTGCTGTTGATTTAGCACTATCCAGAAATGATTTAATAGAACTGTATTTGTTGTCGGTGTTTAGTTGGTTGCTTAAATTGTTAAATTCAGTGTCTTTAATTTGTTTAATTGAGATCTTATTAGCACGAACGCTTTGTTCAGATTTAGCAGTTTCAAAAGCATTTTCAAGAGTCACGATATCTGCTAAAGATTGACTAATCGATGGGATTTGATTTAGACCTGATGTTGCATCAGTTTTGGTTTTTATATCACTCAATTTTTTATTGATATCTTTGTATTTGCTTGTTAATGTATTAGTTAAATATTCATCAACTTTTTTTGCTAATTCTAGATATTCATTATGTTTTGCAGTTTTAGCCACTTCTTTCTCTTTAATGAAATTAACTTTTGCGTCTGCAATTGTTTTTTGGTCTCTTTCGTATAATTCGCGCTGTTTTTCATCGCTAGAATTATCAGTGTTTTTTAAGTCAACAGCTAATTGAGCATCTATCTCTTTGATTTTTATGTCAAAGGCTGATTTTAAACCTGAGTATCCTTGTTCATTCGTAGAGTTGGATTCAGATTCGGCATCATTTTTAATTGTTTCATAATTCTTTTTAGCAAGTTCTTTAGCTGTTAAATTTGCTAATTTAATTGCATCATTTAAAGCTACAATTTGAGCTACAAAGTTTGGTGCTAAGGCTTTATCATCAGCATATCCATTAGCATTTTTTCCAACTGCGATATTAGCATTTTTTAATGAGTTTTCTAATTCTTTAACAACATCCGGATAATTAGATAATTTAGTTACTAAGTCAATTACTTCACTAGCTTTAGCTTCATATTCAACTTTTTTATCTTCATCAATTTGTTTTTTGGCTGATTTGAATTCCATTTTAGCATTATCTAAGGCAATTTTGCCCTCTTCAAATGCTTTTCGCTTGCCATCCAAGTCATCAATAGATACTTTCGCAACTTCATTATTTATTTTTGTGATTTCAGTTTTGTATGCAGTTTTAGCACTCTCATAGACGTCTGGATTGTTAACTTTTGCGTTTTGTTTTGCTACATCATAAGCAGTTTCATAGACTCTTTTGCTCTTGTCCAGTGAAGTTTTTAATGCAGAATTGTATGATTTTAATAAAGCTTCTTGCGCAGCGGCAATAGTTTCATAATCATTTATCTTATTCGTTCCGTTTTGATTATTAGCCTCTTTAGCAGCATTTAGAGCAGCTATTTCATCTTTGTATAATTCACTATTTTTATTAAGTTCAGTCAATAAATTATCAACATCTGAGTTAATTGAATTATAAACATTGACAGCCGCTTCTTGAATTTTAGTTTTTAAAGCTTCTGTTTGATCTATATAGTTTTGAACAGTAATAGATTTATTATTTTGAGCTTGTGTAATAAAATCTTGTGAAGTTTGTTTTTGAGAATTCAATGCATCACTTTGTTGTGTTTTTTGATACTTAGAATCTTTCGATAATTTATCAAGCAAGGTAATTTGGTTATTGTAAATTTTAATAGCATTATCAATGACTTCTTTATTACTTTTAATTTCTTTTAATAAATCCGATAATTTAACATTTTTATCCGCCATTTCGCCACGATCATCTTTAATAATATTGGGGGAGGCTATTTGTGGCATTTTTTGATTGATGTTGGCAACAATATCTCTATAAATTGGATCATTTAATTGATCTCTGAAGTCTGTAACTTGCTTATGCAACGAATTAAATTGAGCGTCTAATGAATTAAATTCATTTAAATATACATCATAGTCAGTATTGAATTTTTCATAAGCCTTACTTAATGAATAGATATCATCAACATATTTTGATGATTGTTTGATATCAACATCATTTTGACCATTTGTGATAGATCTATTCAATTCATTTAGTGAATTTTTCATAATATTATCTCTAAAATCGTTGTATTTTTCATCGACAAGTGAATCGTTAATTTTATTGATTAGTTGTTGAAGTTTTACTCTATTAATTTCATCTGTTTGATTATCAATTTGAGAGTTTTGACCTCTTAAATCTAGTAAACTTCTTGTCAGTTTTTTATATGTGCCTAATAATTCTTGTTGTTGTTGAGGTAATATACCTTTATTAATAGATTCTTGAGCAAGTTTATCTAATTCAACTAGTTTATCTTTAATTTCTTGGTGTTGTTCGTCACCAACAATAGAATTATTGAAATAATTTATTTCCGCTTTGACCTCTTTAATTTTATCTAGAATGCCTTGTTTAAATTCTAGATAGTTTTGTGCTGTTTTATTGTCAATATCATTTCTAATAATTTGATTTTTAGTTTGAGCATCAATTCTATTTAATGTCATTACCGGTGATGTATCCCTGACTTTACGTGAATTAATCAGTTCCTCATCTAATTTAGCTAGCTGATTTTTATGTGATATCGGATCAGTTGACAAAATTTTTCTGATTTCTTCGCCTTTTTTAATCGATTCCATTAATTTTTCAAGGGCTGCGTGAGTCAATTGATCTTTATCATCAATATTAACATTTGCTTTTTCAAGGGCTTTATTTAATTGATTTATTTTTTCTTTAGCATCGTCTAAACCTAAAAATGTTGAATTATTCTTTAATGAAAGTTCTAAGGAGTTGATAATTTCTTGATAATTATTAACATTATTAGATTTTTTCAGTTGTTCAATAAACTCTTTGATTCTGTTCACGACATCTGAGTGAATTTTAGCAATTAATTCAGGGTTAGAATCCATATCATTTAACGATATTTTAAATTGACGGTTGGATGAATCACTGATAAAATCAGGATTTTTATTTGTTAATATCGCATCGAAGACTAAATTATTGTTATTGTCAAAAAATATATTATTGTATTTCACATTGTATGAATCACCATTATTTGTGTTTTCAAGTAATTTCGTTTCATTATTTATTAATGAATTATATATTTCTAATATAGTTTTAGATTTAAATCATTTTTCATTCAAATTAGATGTAGATATATCGTCTTTTGCTGTCTTAAAATTACTAAAAATAATGATTCTATTACTATTTACATTTGTACCTGTACCCTCCCAATTGAATCTAACTGTCAAGGTACCATCTGTATCGTTATAATCAATAATTTCAAAATCAGTGATTTCTCTACTATCAAAATTGTTTACTTTTAAAAATACTTTTAATTCATTTTTTAAAAGTAAACTAGGTTTTTTGTTCAATGCTTCTTGGGTTCATTGAAATCTGACAATAGGATCAGATTCCAGAATTGCAACCACAGTACCAGCAACAGTCACTGTTGCAACGCTTGTTGTCAGTAAAGTAACTATTTTTTTCATTTTTTCCTCTATCTCTATTTAATATTTTATTCTCAAAATATTATATTACTAATTAGTAAAGCTTTTATTAATTGATAATATTAAAAATTAAAAATAAATTATTTATCTATTGAAGCTATTAATATACACTCAAAAGAAATAATACAAGCATATAATCACAGATTTAATAAACATATGAACAACTATTATGTTCCAATTACAGATGAAAATAAAAGATTTTACATGGGTGATGGAAAAGCAAATTTTGTAATGAATTCTTCAGGAGAATTAATGTTTATTATTGAGAATAAGATTTTAAAAGTGAAGATTTGAAAGGAGAATAATTGACAGATTACCAACTATTTTGCAAAAGACATTATTTAATTTATGAAAACTCTTTACTAAAAGTTTTATCGCGCTGTTAAACAAAGTAGAGAATTTGCAATTAACTTATACAATGTAATCAACGAATTAAGAAACTCAAACACGAGAGAAAAAGAATTGCTTGAAAAAAACTTATTAGTTTCAGAACAGATTCTTAAATTGCTTCTAAAACATATCAAGAACTGATTAATAAAATTTTAAAAACTGTTTTCATACAAGCGAATAAACTCAATTAAATTTTGCATTTAAATCATATATGTATACATCAAAAAAGCATTTTCTGAAAATAAAAAAGGCTTTTTTGAGTTCTTAACTCACAGAAGATTTTATTAATTGATAATATTAAAATTAAAATAGCCTATCTGTGATGATTAACTGAGCAAAATTTCTAATTTCGGCTGATATACTATAATTTTCTTTTACGCGTGTTCAAAAAAACTAAATAAACAAAACCCTCGTGGTTTTACGAAGGTTTTAAAATTTATTTTTTAAGTTTATTCTTCAATCAGACAAAATCATTTAAACTACTTGTGTCTAATACAGTATAGTTTTTAATAACATTGCGTTTAATTTTTTTGTGATAATTAGTCTCGGAATTAATTAACGACATAAATTGTTTATTAATGATAGGTTTAATGTATTCATTATTGATATTACTTGATAATTTAATTAATTCCTTATGAAGCAATTCATAAGCTTTGAATAAATTAGGTTTGACATTTTGTGACAATCAAATTTTAGCATCGACTTCTGATCCTGAAGAAACAGTCTGCGTTTGTCCATTGTTTACATAATCTATGTTAGTAATATCTCTACTTGTTAAATCTTTACCAATTGTCACAGAAGTAATACCACTATATGCACTGTTGCCAGCGTAATTATTGTGTTGAAATTCTTGAGTTTCTGAATTAAAGTTTGTAAATCTTAAATTATCGTTAGATTTTACTCAACTTTTAAAAGTGTTAACTCCGTAAACATCCAATATAAATTTAGCATATTTAAAGATGTTTGAATTATTAGAATCAAGCTCAACTTTTGAATCATAGTTACCATCCGGTTCATGATTGTTAACTTCTTTATATTTGGCTTGATATGCATCTATTAAACCTAATAGTAAATAGGTTAGTATTTCATAAATACCTATGTGGTATCAATATGTTGCATCATCACCTAATAGTGAATATACTCAATAAGACTTTCCGCCATTGTATCAATTTCATATTTCGGTATTCAAAATTAAATTTTTGTCTTTATTAATTTGTTCGTTTCCTTCCTGATCATCAGACAATAGGAATAAAGCGTAGGCAAAAGATTGAATTTTATCTCCAACTATTTCGGATGTATTATTATTAATTAAACGTGAAATATCTTTTATATATTTTTTAGCCATATTTCCTAAACCATCTGTTAATGATAATAATCCAAATGAATCAAGGTAATCACTCTGGTTGCTTCATTTATGTTTACTTGTTAAGCCAGATAAATCTGATTGGTATGAAAATTGTGCGTATCCACCATATTGGAATAAAGTTCCGTATGAACCATCATCTTCGACACCAAATGCATAAATTATTTGACTATCCACCAGTTTAGATGCTAATAAATCCTTAATTTCAGCACTACTCATTTTATTATCGTAATAACTTTTTAGTGCGGGTGTTATTGATTTGAAATAATTATTTTCATATTTAAGTAAAGATGTTAAATTTGTTATTTTTTCTCCAACTGAATTAGCACTTCATTGAAAATTATCTAAAGCTTCAGTGTATTTATCAAAAATGGTTTTTACTTTAGTTGTACTATTACCACTATATTTATCAATAGCTGTTAAGAAATTGTTGAAACGTGTGGTGTTTAAATTTGCATCATCATAAAAAGTTTGTTGATATTGACGTTTATTATTTTTAATCTGGTTTACAAATTCATTAATTTTGTTGGAGATGGCAGTGAATGGTGTTTCCAATTTTGTTATTTCTGAAAGAATTGCACTTTCATAAGCTCTACGGGCTTGATTCCCCTTTGAAAGAACATTTACACCTGTAGATACAGGTAAAAGTTTCATTCCTTCAATTATTTTTAAAATAAAATCTCTTTGGGTAGATAAAAAGTTTTTTACACCACTGTTTGAAGAACTGTTGAAGATATTATTTGACTTTTCTTGTTTTTCTTGCTCAAATAATGCATTCATTAAATCACTGATATCATTACCGTCACCTAAGCGTTTAGCCATTTCGGTTTTAATAAATTTATCAGTTATTTCTTCAGTTAATTTTTTATATGCATCAATATAATCATTTTTTAAAGTATAGTACTCAGAGATTTTGTTATGAATATGCACATAATCAATATCATCAATATGTTTCACGCTTTGCTCAATATCGAAAGCTTTTTGATTAAATACATTTCCGCCATTGCCTTTTAGTTTTAAAACTCAGGGTTTTTCACTCTCATTAATATTATCTGAATCTCTGTAAAAGTTCAATATAGCTGGAATAGTGTGTTTTTTGTCATTATCAACATCTTGAAGAAAATCTGCTTTTACGATTTTGCCCGGAATAGTTGATAATAAGTTTATTAAATTTTGGTTTATTTTAGCTAAATGTGTAATTGTGGTAGTCTCAGTAAAAATATAATCTTTAGCAGGATTTTGTGATGGTTTTTGTTTTAATTTAGACACTAAAACATTGCTAATATCTTGGTATTTCATTCCTGACAAAGTCCTAATAAAATGACGTATATGTTCTCTAGAAATCTCAATTTTTTCTTCTAAATTTGTTCTAACCATTCATAGATAATTTGTTTGGTGTAATGCATTGATTTTTTCAACGATTACAGAATTTTTTTCTCTTTGGTCTTCGGGTAAAGACAGTTGGTTTTTAACTCAAAATTTTTCTTTTGAAAGTAATTCGCTGAATTCATTGTTAAATGACTTAATATGATTATTTGGATCATGAATTTCTTTATATGCTTTCGGAAAATCGACTTTATTATCACTTTCGTTAATTGTTTCTGAATTATATTTATTTGAAAGGTCTTTTGTTTTTTTGGTAAAAGCGTTTGTAAATTCTTCAATTTTTGTTTGATAATCTTTTAAAATTGAGTCTTTAGATTTGTCGCCGGCAATATAAACGGATGGAGGTTTAATTGAGCTGTCTAGTTGTTCTTGTAAATCTCTTATGCGAATTTTGGCTTTGGTTAGTTCTAAATGATTTTGTAATTTGTTTGCCAACACAATTATTTCTTGATTTGTTACGTTTGGACTATCAAACTCTTTTTGTGATTTATCAATAATTTCATTTATTAACTTAATTAAATCACCATCTCTTTCGTTATCTAGAGTTTTAGCGTAAGCAGATAACTCCACTTTTGCATTATTAAATGATTTTTCAGCTGCTTCAGCATCAATAACAGATATAGTGTTATTTAAATAAGAAATTTTAAATTCATCATCTTTAGCTTTAGTTAAACTAACAGCCAATTCAGTGTTAGTCGCATTATCATTATTTATGACTGCGGTTAACTCAGCTATAGTTTGTTCTTTTTTGGATTGCGCTTGTTCATTTTTGGTTTCAACATTCTTGATTTTCTCTAATTCTGCTTTTAAAGCTTCTTTGGCTTTAATATTTTCTAGTTTATTTTCCAAATTAATTGATTCTAGAGTAATTTCGGCGTTTGTCGCTTCCGGTTTATCAACTACATTTTGACCAGCAGCAACTGCATTTGTTAGATTGTCAATAATTGGTTTATCTTTTGTTTGATCTAATGTTGCGATATATTCGTTTACTTTAGTTTTAGTTTCGTCAAACTTTGTTTTAGAGGCTGTTGTGTCAATAACAACAACTGGTTCATTTAGTTTTTCGATTTCACTTGCAAAATCTTTAGATTTGGCTAAACTAACAGCCAATTCAATGTTAGTCGCATTATCATTATTTATGACTGCGGTTAACTCAGCTATAGTTTGTTCTTTTTTGGATTTTGCTTGTTCATTTTTGGTTTCAATATTCTTGATTTTCTCTAATTCTGCTTTTAAAGCTTCTTTGGCTTTAATATTTTCTAGTTTATTTTCCAAATTAATTGATTCTAGAGTAATTTCGGCGTTTGTCGCTTCCGGTTTATCAACTACATTTTGACCTGCAGCAACTGCATTTGTTAGATTGTCAATAATTGGTTTGTCTTTTGTTTGATCTAATGTTGCGATATATTCGTTTACTTTAGTTTTAGTTTCGTCAAACTTTGTTTTAGAGGCTGTTGTGTCTGGTTTAATATTTAATATCTCAGGATTAATATATACAACCGATTTCATTAAACCTGATTTTTTATTATTTAATTCAACATAATACTCGATTTCTAAACCGTTGATATCATTATTCTTTCTTGCTCTTAAAAAAATGATTTTGGAACCGTTTTTCGATGAAATTTTATAATTTTTGACATTGTTAATTTCGTCAGAATTTAATTTAGAAATTCCCTTGTCAAGTAAGAATTCAAACTTTGGGTCTGCTTTATTGAAATTTGTTTGCTGTTCAATAATTGAATACAACGTCAGCGCTGACGCGACGATGGTAGCCCCCCCCGTAATTATCGATAAAAATTTAGCTTTTTTGTTTTTATTGTCATTCATAAAAACTCCTTTCATTCCCATAATTTAAAATAAAAAATTAATTTATATATCAAAATTATATTAATTTACGGGTTTTTAGATATAAAGTGCACCAAAAACCCTATTAAAATATGAAAACTTCTATGTTTTTATGGAAATATTGCCAAAATAATATTTTTACCGAAACAAATCATAAACAAAATAAAGAGACGGAAACATAGATAATTAGTTGGCAATTCGTTTAAGAAATCCTATAACTCGTAATAAAATCAGCTTAAAATTATTATCTGAAACAAACCAACAATTTTTAGTCGTAAATAAGCACAAAATTAATTCAATCAGTTTTTTTAATAAATCAATTTCATTTAATTTACTGATTTTAGAATGCTAATTGACAAAAATATCTCTCTGTTATTGAGTAATATTCTGTTCTAACAAAAAAATCCAAAAAATAAAATATCATTTTAAAAAAATGTTTCCATATTTTTTTTTTTTTTTTTGCACTAGTCAAAAAAGAAATATGTTTATTATTTTTATAATAATAAAATAAACTTAGATATTTCTATTGGTATATTCATATGATTTTTTATATCAAAGTTTAGGGAGGAAATATGAAAAAAATAATATTAAAATCATTAACCACCGGCGCTGCAGCTGCCACAGCAGTTGTTACCGCCGTAGCTTTAATCGATACAAAAATCCAAGCCAAATTAAAATCTGGCTCGGAATTGAAAAAAGCAGGTTCGATTACTGCTGACGATATATCGTTTGTTTTCAAAGGCGAAACTATCGATAAGAAAGATTACAAAATCGAAAGTATAACCCACGATATAATCACAACTGAAAACGGTAAAAAAATTGCTCGTGTACACGTTAACGCTACTATCAAACAAAATAACAAAGACGTTAAATTAGATTACGAATTTACAGGATTCAAAACAGCTGAAGATGATTTATTTGGTGATGTGATAACCAAAGGCGATTCAGAACAAACCGCTAATGAATTTGTAACAAGCATGAAACAAAATCCATCATTTGATAAATTAATTTCTAATTTAAATAACAGTAATGAATACAACTATGAATTCAGCGATTTTAAAATTGATGAAAAAGAAAACGTGGCATTCCACGTTAAAATCACATATAAAAATAATCCACAAGATATAGCAGAACGCGAACTTGCCATTGACGCTCAAAATTTCTTATCACAAGCAAAACGTAATGAAGAATTAGCAAACGCATATAAAAAATTAAGTGACGAAGTTGCTAAATGAATGTCACAAAATTTTACTGATGCTAAATATTCTCACTTAAAAGCAGACTTAACAAACATAAAAAATGCTCAAGATCTACGAGCATTACCAAATCCACAACACCCTCCAGTTGAGAATGTTATTTTGGATGCAACAAAAAAATTACAAGACGCATTCCAAAAAGCACAATTAGATAAAGCAAAATACGATTTAAATGCAAAAGAACAAGAATTAAGAGATTTTGACGTCAATAATTTAGCTAACAGTCCAATAGCTCATAAAATTATTGAAAAAGCTCTTGAAAATTATTCAACTAGCGTCATAAAACCCGAAGATAAAGACAATATAGCAAGATATCAAGATTATGAATCAAAATTAAATGAAGCCTTAATCCAAGCTAAAGCTATTAATGAAGCTAAAAAAGCTTATGATACAGAATTAAACAATAAAAATGATGACGCACATTTTGGTATAGACGAAAAAACCAAGAATGAATATAATGAAGCAGTTGGTAAGATTCTTGATGCTTTAAATAATAAATTAGAATCTCAACCATCACCAGAAGAAGTTATTAAAGCTTATGCCCAAGCACAAAAACAGCTTAAAGAACTTAAAGATAGTTTTAAAGATAAAAGAACAAGTATTATTGATCAATATGAAAAAGCATTAGCAAATGTGAATTCTTCTATTGAAGCAATGAACGAAATTGACAAGTATGCAAAATTACAAAACGACACTAACAATGTTGTAATTCAAAGCAACAAAAGCGTGGATAAAGAAAATAACTACAATGCTACTACATTAGAGAATATCATTGCAAAAACTAATGAATTAAATGAATTAAACTCTTCATTAAGTGTCAAGAAACAAGAGCTTGATCAAGCCTTCGAAAACTACTCACAAGCTTTAACAACTGCAAACAAATTAAAAGAAAAACCCGAATATGCCAGTGTTATAGCTGAACTTGAAAAATGAATTAATGATGTAACCACACGAATTCAACAACATGCATCAAATAAAACTAATGATGTTAAAACATACATTAATGCCGAAAAAGCACTTAAGGCTGTTTTGGTTCAAGCTGCTAAATCTAGATTTAATGTTATAAAATCAAATGCAAATAAAGTTGTAAATAACAGAATTAGCGGCTTTGAACAAGTAAATAACTCATTAGATGATTTAATTCAAGAACTAGATGCCATGGTGATTGATTCACAAGACCCTGAACAAATCGACTCTTTATGTGAACAATTACAAAAGGCAAGTGATGTAGCAACCAAACAAGAGGATTTTGCTCAAAAATACAATGATATTATCAAGCCTGCTGCTCAATACAGCAATATTAAAACTGCAATCATTAATGCAATGAAATCTCTTAAAGATGATGCATTAAGTTCAACTGATAAAGATCAAATCCAAAAAGATATTGATGCTTTAGCAACAAATAAATATGCCAATAAAATTGATAAAGCGATTGAAAAACACGATGCCGTTAATGCAAAAATTGAGGAATTAAATTTAGCAAAAGAAAAAGAGTTAAATTCTTACAATGAGGCCAAAAAAATTATTGAAGATGCCATATCTAAATTTAATAATAATACTATTGTTTCAGATACAATTTCTGCTGAAGTTTCAGATAAAAATGCATTAAATACCAATAATTATGACAATGTTATCGAAAAACTAAACAATGCTTTAACAGACGCAAACAATGTTAAAGAAGCTAATGAAAAATACAATGATGAACTAAAAACCCAATTGACTGAATCAGATTTTACTGGATATCCAGATGCAAAAAATAAATATGACAAGGCCGTTAAAGCTGCTAAAGATAAATTAGCTGAAACATTAGCAGAAGCTAAATTAAATCCTGAAGAAATTATCAAAGGTTATAACGACGCTCAACAAGCTCTTGCAAATGCAAAAGCTGATGTCGAAAAAAATAAAGCAATTGAGGATTATAATAACCAAGTTTCAAAATTGAATACATTAAAAGGCGAATTATCAGCAACAAGCAATGCTAAAAAACAACACGATAATTTGACCAATAACATTGAAAAAGCAATTGAAGAATCAAAATTACAATTAAACTATGCTTCTAATTTTGAAAATAAAACCATTAAACAAATCACTGATGAAATCTCTAAACTAAAACAATTCGATAAAGACACCGAATCTAAAAAAATAACAGTTGATGAAGCAGTAACTAATTATGATTCAACATTAACTCAAATTAACGATTTGATTTCAAAAGATATCGATGCTGAAGAAGACGCTATTGCTCAAAAAGCTAAATTAGCAGTCAAAACCAGATTGAATGAAGAAATCAAAAAGGCACAAGACATAATTGATGCTGTAAATCAAAATAATTTCACAACGCCTGAACAAAAAGATGCTTATCAAGCAGCTTACGAATCAGCAAAATCAAAATTAGCTGAGGCTTTACAAGTTGCTCAGAAAGAAATAGAACATATTGACCAAGTTAAACATAGACTTGGTGACTATGATCATGTGTCAACAAACGTAATTAAAAAAACCATTGCTGAATGAACAGATCCTAAATACAAAGAAATTAAGGATAAATTAAATGCAATCTTAAATCCTGAGGATTCTAAATGATTGCCTGTTGCCGATAAAAAATTAAATGAAATTAAATTAGATGATGTACAAACATCTATTGACACAATTATAAAAGCCTTTAACGAGGCAAAAGTTGAAAAAACTAAAACTGACTTCAATAATGAATTTCAATCAATATTAGATACCTTTAAAGATGATAAATATAAAGCATTAAAAGATGCTCTTGCTGAAGAAATGAAAACCATTTTTGATGAAGTAGAAAACATAACTTCAAAAGAAGATATAAAATTAGCTGACGGAGATTCTAAAGTTACACATATCGAAGAATTAAAAGCTAAATTAGCCGCATTCAATGACAAAGCAATCGCTGCCAAAAATGCTTTCGATGCTTTAGAAAATAAAGTAGCGGAATTAAACAGAGCAAAAACCGAACAATTTACCCAAGATCAAAAAGCAAGTGATTGAATCGATAAGGCAATTACTGATAATCAAGTTTCAACTGTTACTCAAAACATCTTAGATCCTCAATCTTACACCGATAAAGTAAATAATTTAGATACATCCAAATCTCAAGCTAACGAAATTAATCAAGCTAAATCAGATTATGATCAAGAAAAACAAAATCAACCCTCTATTGATAATTCGTTAGGCGAAACAAAACAATGATACACATCTGAAGTAAATAAAGTAGATGAAGCTTTAACCGCAAAACTTTCCTCAATAAGTGTGAATGACCCTGAATACGTTCAAAAAGTTAAACAAGCTTACAATGATGCTAAAGACCAGATTGCTGCTCTTAAAGAACAAATTGCCGTAAAAGCAGTTCAACAAAAACACCGTGAAGCCGTTAAAGCATTGAACGATAAATTAACACAACTTGACGTTAATAACAAACCAGAACTAAAAGGTTTAAAAAAACAAATAGAAGACTTAATCAATAGTTCAGAAACAGCCGTTAAAGCAAAAGAAACTACACCATATCAAGGTGTATCATCAAATACGTTAGAACAAGAAATCAAAAAATTAAACGATTTCAAAGATAGTATCGACCAAAAAGCTAAAGATATTGAACAAGCAAAAGCTGACTATGAAGCTCTTGTAAAATTAGTTGATCAAAAAACTGCAAATCCTTTATACAGCGCCCAAAAAGCCGAATTAGATAACGCAAAATCAGATGCACAAAATCTAATTACTAATGCCCAAAATGATTCAACCATTAATGCAGAAACTTACCAACAACAAGCTAAATTATTAGCTGATAAATTAGTTGATCAAGCAAATGATAGATTTACCAAACTTACTGAAAAAGCAAATGAATTAATCAAAAATAATAATCTTGAAAATGGTAATTTATACCAAGATTTAAACACTGCTTTAAGTCAAAAGATTAGTGAATTAAACAAACAATTACCTGACAAAGATGATGCTGCAAGCAATCCATCCGATAAAGTTGAAAAAGCAGAAGCTTTATACAATGAGTTAAATAAAGCTATTGAATTAGCCAAAGTTGAAAAAGCAAAAGCTGATTATGACTCAAGTAAAATGAACTTAACAGATACTTCTAACAACCTTGATGCTTATCCAAACACTAAAAAATGATTAGACTCTGAAATCGAAAAAATCAATAATGCCCTAACCCAAAAACTAGGCGCATTACAAAAAGATTCGCCTACTTTTGCTCAAGATTCAATTGCTGCTTATGAACAAGCTCAAAAAGATCTTGAACAAGTTAAAAATCAAATTAATGATAGAAAAACTCAAGAAACCAATGAAGCCCAACAAGCATATCAAACTTCATTAGCCACTTTAGATCAAAACATTGCTAACAGCACAGATGCAAGTAGAGAATACATCAAAACTAAATTAGAAAGCGATAAAACAAGTGCGAACAGTTTAGTAAAATCAAATCCAACTCCACAAGATTTTGCTAATGCTAAAGCAATAGTTGACAAAGCAAACGAATTTGCTCAACAACAATTCCCAATCGCCGATAAAGATAAAGAAGCAGTTAAGAATTACGACCAATTAAGTCAAAATGTGCAAATATTCTTAAATGGCTTAGATGACTCATCACCTCAATATAACAAAATTAAAGAAACATTAAAAAATGTTAAATCTACTCAAGATGCTTTAGCCGGTAAAGAAGTTAAACCATATCCAAAAGAAGCAGTTGCTAACGCTGCCTTTGCACAATTGCAAGAATCATTAAAGCAAGCCAAGGAAGATAAGACTGCAATCGATAATTCAGTTGCTGAGTATAATAAACAAGTCTCTTTACTTGAACAATTAGCCAGTGATCCAAAATATGCACAACAAAGCGATGCATTGAATTCTCAAAAACTAACTTCACAAGGTGCTATTGCACAAGCTCAAAACGATAAATCTATTACTGCTCAAAACTATATAGATCAAACAGAAGCTTTAAAAACCAAAATTCAAGAAGCGGCTGTCAATGTTTATAATTCTATTGACGCTGACGTTGATAAATTACTAACTAAACTTAATAAAAATAGTGAATTATACAAGGATGAAATTGCTGCTCTAAATGCTGCTAAAGAGGCTAATAATCAAAAGGGAACGAATAAGATAAATGATTATGAAACTATTGCTGCCGCGCAAACAGCTTTACAACATGCAATCGAAAACGCGGAAACTTCCGCATTAGCAAAAGCAAAACAAGCCTTTGAAAATTCAAAAACCCAAGCAGAAAAAGAGGCAAGCGATACGACAGATCCTGCTTCAGCACAATTGAAATCAGATTACGAAAATAAATTAAACGAAATCAAAAACCAATTAACTAAAGATTTAGCTAATCCAGAAAATGTCTCAGCACAAAAACAGCTTGAACTTTATGAAGCTGCACAAAAAGCATTAGATGCAGCTAAGTCAAAATTCATTGAAGATAAAAATAACGCTGAATCAAACAAAAACAATGAATATATTAAATTAGCTGAAGAAGTTCGAACTTACTTAAATGAAACATTAACAAATGGTTATAGTGACATCAATAAAACATTGAGTGCAGTTAAATCCGAAACAGACAAAACCTCTGGAACGGGCAAAAACCCAAGCTTAAGTCAAGCTCAAAGTGATATTGATAAATTAAACGAAGCTTATACATTGGCCAAATCACAACAAGCTATTCGTGCACAAAAACTTAGCGATAAAACAAGTAAAGATAATTTAATTGCTACAACTAAATCACAAATTCCAGCTGACGATAAATATGATGCAATTAAAAATTCATTGGATGTTGATAAACAACAGGCTCAAAGTGCTCTAGACACCGTATTAAACAATGAACAATCAACTACTGATCAAATTAATAATGCTTATGATGCTTACTCAACCGCATTAACAAATGCAATTAATAAATCAAGTAAAGCCAAAGAATTTAAAGATAAATACGATGAATTAATGGCAACACTTACTGATTCAAAATATGCGTCAATAAAAACTGCAGCTAATGAAATAGAACAAATTAAAGCTGCCGTTGATGGTTTAGGAAATATCAGCAATACTGATATCAAGGTTTTTGAAGATGCTATTGCTAAAATCAGCGAAATCAAAACCCCAATCGCTAATGCCAAAACTTCACTAGACACTATAGAATCAAAAGTAGGTGATTTATACAAATTATCTAACGCGCACAATAATAATGATGTTCGTAATTTACACGCATTGCTTGTTAATAAACTAAACTCAAACTACAAAACTTCAGTGTTGGATACTATTACTAACGCACTAGATCCTAGCCAATACACTGATACTATCAGCAAGGTTGACACAATGTCAACTAATAACAATGATGCCAACAGAATTATTGGTTCATTCAACACCAAAGAAACTGAATTGAGAAATTTATTTACTAATGAAGCAAACCAACAAGTTAAAGCTAAGGCATTAGAACTATTAAACGCTGATATTAATAACGTTAAATCAGAAGTTACTCGTAACATTAATTCATTCAATAGTGCTTATCCAGCCGATAAACCTGCATACGAAGAATTAAATGATAAGTCAGCTAAAATAGTTGCTGAATATACTACAGGAAAAGCTAAATTAGATGCACTTGAAGCAAATAAAGACAAATATCTAGCTCGAGCTGAATATGAAGTAGCAAAAAAACAGGTAAATGATAAAATAGCTGAATTAGCTAACCAACCAAAATATGCTGGTATTAAATCTCAATTAGAATCGGTTTTAAGACAAAATAATCGTGATAATGCCGATTCAACACCTGTCGTATTAAGAGAAGCTGCGAAAGCTTTTGCAAATACCGTTACTGGTATTGATGCCGTTAAAGCAAAAATTGATAATATAGAAACTAAACTAAATCAAACTCCTTTCGATAAAGCGAGTGCAATCAAAAACGCATTGGTTGCCGAGAATAACTCAATTACTGATTTAAACGGCACAACTACACTTGAACAAAAAATAGACTCATTCAAGCCGCTAATTTCAGATGCAAGTACACAAATTAGTAGTTTGAGACAAAGTCCACAAAAAACTGCATTAGAAACAAGACTTAATGAAGCCACAACTAAAGAGCAAATAGCGAAAATCATTGAAGATGCTAAAGCTAAAAAACAAGATGACATTTTAAGAGAGCAAAAAATTGCCGAATTAAATAATGCTATTAATGTCTTTGATTCAGGAACAAAATCTCAATTTGCAGTAACTAATGCAGATGATTCAAAAACAGTACAAAACAAAATTGATAAAGCAAATGCATTATATAGAGCATATAATGATGCTAAGGATGCTATTAACGATCTTAAACCAGGACCTGTTAAGGATGGTTTAAATACACAATTGAATGAACCTTCTAAAACAGAATCAAAAATGAACAAGCTTATTAAAGACGCTAAAATTGAAAAAGCAATTGAACTAGCTTCTGCCTTGTCAGCATCAAATCCGAAACGTGGTGCTTTGTTGGAGCAATTAAATCAAATGAAGAACAATAAAGATACAAATGTTCCAGCAGAATTGCCACCTATGATTCAAGAATTGAAAGATACTTATGAGTTGATTAAGTATGCTCCTTCTGATTCAACCGAATACACACCAGGGACAACAATTCGCACAAGATACTCATGAAAAAAAGAGGATGTTCATGGATTGATAGTCGTTAACCAACATGAAGGTAAACACGCAAACAAATATGTTTATTTATTAGCATCATCAGGTAATGACCATATAGTATCAGAACCAATGCAGTTAAACAGCGATGTTCTAAGATTTACTTTCAAACAAAATAAATTCACTAAAGATGGCGATTATGTATTAAGTAAAGTTGTTATTTCTGATAGCAATAATTTAAGTAAAGAGCAAGTCTTAAGTCAAAACCAAGATTTATTTAATAAAACATATACACAAGAAACAAGCGATTTTAACATTAAAAATAATGGAGAAGTTATTGCTAATAATGTTTCATTAATTTTTGAAAATTACACGCCAACCGAGAGACAACGTTCTGTTGAAGGAACAAAATTAATTGAAGCTGTAACTGATAATAAATTTATTATTAATGGATTTAGATCTTCTGATATAACAATTGAACAAAATCAACCAATTACAGTTGTTTTAAAAGGAAGCGCTACTTTTACAAGCGAAAAAGTATCTAGTTCTAATAACCCAGTTGCTTTAGAACATGATATTACAATTAATGGTGGTGTAAGTATAAATCAAGATATCCGTAATGGCAACATTAGTTTCCAATTTGAATCACTTGATCTAAAGGCTGGTTATACTTATAACTTAGAATCTATTTCATTTGCTGGTACAAGCAAACTATCTGGCAAGACTAATGTCTATACATGACATAATAAAAAACAACAATCAGACATAATTACTTATGAAAACGAAACATACATAAGAAATAATCTTGCCGCTGAATCATATTTATTTAAACTACCACAAGATAAAAGAAATCAAATTCTTCATGTTGATTTTGACGGTTCAAAAAAGGGTTACTACGATTATGATTACAAATTAGCTTTCAGTAATGGTTGAAATGCTTATACATTCTCTAGTTTACTAAATTACTTAAATAGCAAAGTTCCAAACACACCTAATAACTACTCTTCAGAAAAAGACAATAATGTGAAATATAACTTAAAACATAAATGAGTAGATTTCATTGCTCACCAAGTAGCACACATTTTAACAGTTCACAGAATAGAGAATAAAAATTTTAAGCTTCCAACAGATACCTATTATGGTCTTTACTGAACACTAAGAGGTGTTCAGTTGGGCTATGGAGATGGTCAGGACTATAATGATTTATATTTAAAATCTGGTTCTAAATTATGACCTGTATTGGGTGGCACAAAATTGATGAACGATTTACATACACACAATGAAGAAAACCTTGCTCAAGAGGCAGAAAGTTTCATGAAACCTTATGATAATAATAAAGTTACTGTTGAAGATGTTGAATATCCAGACTGACGTATGTGATTATTTACCGCTAAGTATGATGGTAAAATATGAGACTATGATCACTTCTACAAAAACTCTTATCCAGTATTCCAAAAAGCTTTACAATTAATATTGCACATGGGAAGAGCAGACTTTCTTGTTATTTAATAAAACTCAAAAAATTCAAGAATACAATCTTGAATTTTTTTATATTATTGATAAAAAATATTCGAGCAACTAATAATTTAAATATATCAAAAATTGATTTATATTATTTAAATATAAGCCAAAAAAGACATATAGGTTATATATCAATTTGTCAATAACCTATATTTTTCACATTTTTAACATTATTTAAAAATCAATAACGTGTAAATAATTTTAACTACAACTAGACGCTTCCGAATGAACTAGTATTTCTTCGTATAAATTCGGGTATTTATTGGAACGAAATAAAAATCACACACTAATCACAATATTTATAAAATCAAAAAAATAATAGCTAATTTAAAATTAATAGACATTGCAATTTAAATGAGAAAATTATAGTAATTTTCAACATAGGAATTTATTAATTTAAATTATACAAAATGCTTATAGCAAATAGACGAAACCGCTCATTTAAAAGGTACAAAAGGAAAAATCACTCAATCAATAATAGAATTTATTTACTAATATTAAAAATCACAATCATTTAATAACTTGAAATCAATAAAATGTTTTCACATTTTATCAGTTAATCAAAATATAACTCAATTAATATTTTTTGGATGTGTAAAAATAGCTGCGTTAGCACGCAGGTGAAAGCTTGCGTTTTTTATATCTTTTGTTAAATGGATAAAAAAAGAGCCGTCTGCTTGTCGACTCAATCAATAATCAGTGTCTGTATTATACATAATTTTCGACACTAAAACAAAAGAAAGGAAAAAAATGAGTAAATATGCAGAAATTGTAAATAAATTAAATAAGAATATACAAAATGGTAATATTGTTTTTAATGAATGCTATTTATCTAAAGATAGAAATAATAAAATAATTGTAGATTGAAAAGATAAAGTAAATACAAGCGAAATTAAAGATTTAAAAGAAAATATTAATGCAATATCATTATTAGATAAAAGTGAGCTTAAGGAATTTTTAAATGGTAATTACAAAATATTAGATAATAAAAAGATGTATTAAAAACAAAACATCAAAATCTTTATGTTCTAATGAAATAGAACCAAATGCTGTTAAGCCATTCCCGTCTAATCCAAAACCTGTTACAAATCATCCTTTAGAAACTTTTACATTGAAATTAAATCTGTAATATTTTCATGAACATAGCGAGGCTATGTTTTTTTATAATTGAATTATGAATTATGAAATTAATATATTCAGTAATGAACCAGATTTGAAAAAATACTATTTTAACAAAGCAAGAGAATTAAATTTTGCTGAAGAAGAATTTCGAAATAAAATACGTTTCGAAAAATATCCAGACTGGAAAATAGCAAAACAAAAAACTCATAAATGAATTACGATGCGCGGTAGTTTCGAATTAAATTATACGATGTATGAATATCTAGATAATAGGGGCAAAAAACGTCGAATAACATATTATCATGATGTAATAATAGAACGTTTAAAGCGGTCTAAATATGATTTTGATTTAATTAAATTTTGTATTATAAGCGACTTAAATAATCAATCATTACCGTCTGAATTGATACCTTTAAAGCCATCAAAACAACTATTATATGAGATGAAAAAACGATTCAAAATCGATGAGCAAATCGATATTCAAAACAACAAAAAATATTTAGAAAATGCCAATAGATTTAAGCTTAGAAATCAGAAAAAAATTCACGTTGAAATTGATGATTTATTCACTAGATTTCAAGGTATAAAATACCGTCCTAAAATGAGGGTTAGAGAGGTAATTTTACATACTAATTTTCTTAGCAAAAATGCAGCTAAAAAACAGCATCAAAACAGCTCGGCAATATGTTATTTTTTCACTAAAAATTTACACGATAAAGCATCAAAAAATGAACTTACAGTTTTAATATACCTCCTATTTCGGTATATTTCCTTATAGATATCAAACATTTAAATAGTTGAACCTTTTGAAAGCTGTAATAAATTAAAAAGCGTTTTGTAGCGATGTAGCACACGAATGGTGAGCGTAAAAACGTTTTTAATTTA
Source organism: Mycoplasma miroungigenitalium (assembly GCF_013008635.1). NCBI lineage: Bacteria > Bacillati > Mycoplasmatota > Mollicutes > Mycoplasmatales > Mycoplasmataceae > Mycoplasma > Mycoplasma miroungigenitalium. Next base: position 656,826 of record NZ_CP053096.1, on the reverse strand, counting down.
TTACATAATTAATAAGAGATATATGTAAATGTTTGATATAAAACTTTTAGATTTAATTTTATGTTTAATTAATACCGAAAGATTTCTTATTCTAACAAGTACAAAAAATGTACTTTGTTTAACTATAAAGTACATTAAAAAAATATTGAGACTTGCCCGATATATTATATTTCCATTGTCGGTTCAATATTAACAGGTGCCTGCGTTCCGATTTCGATTTCAAAACGATAATGTTTTTGTTTGGTTGTCGGTAATGTTAACACTTTAAATGAGACACCATCTACTTCAAATCTGGTGTTTTTATTTAATTTTTCTGTATGTTTGGTTTTTGCTCATTTTTCTAATGTTGAGTTTAATTCCTCATCCGATAATTGCAATTCTAAATTCATTTGTTTTAGAACTTGTTTCATTTTAACACCGCCAGAAACATGGAATAATTCAAGACTGATTTCGAAGAATTCTTTTAATTCATCCTCATCATATTCATCATATATTTCACCAACTATTTCTTCAAGAATATCCTCAATAGTGATTATTCCCAAGATTTCACTCGAAGACATATTATTTGTGACAAACGCCATCTGTGCCCGTTCAAATCTTAATCTCTCCAGTGCTGAAGCTAAGGTTGAATTAGCACTGATAGTTGGTACAGATTTCATATATGTTATGACTTTACCTTTTCTCAGGAAGAAGATATCCTTTAATAAAACAATACCTAGAAATTGACCATCTTTTTCAATAGGTAGTCTTGAATAGTTTGTCTTTTTAAACATTTCTTGCGCTTGCGCAATTGTTGCATTATACGGTAGATAAGACATATCTTTAATCTTAATATAATGTTTTCTAATTTTGGTTGTGTCTAAATCCAAAGCGTTTTGCGCCATGATGCTTTCATTAGCTTCTAAAACGCCTTCGGTATGAGCTACATCTAAAAGATTTTTAACATCTTGTTCAGTGTTTGTTATATAAATACTTTTACTAATCTTACCGATTAATCAACAAATTGGGAAAAATACTCAGTACAGTACTTCCAAAACATAACAGAATGTTTTAGCGACTTTTTCTGGGTGCGCTTTTGCAATTAATTTTGGCAAGATTTCACCAATAATAACAATAATAGGCGTTAAAACAGCAGTTGAAATTAGAGCAGAATATTGCTCTACAGAAGCACTTAAGTTTTTCGAAAGTAAGTATGAAACTGCCGCTGAAAGACCAATATTAACTAAGTTATTGCATATTAGAATCAAACCTAGCATACGGTTAAAAAATTTGTATTGCTTCTTAATTAATTTTGAACCAAATTCTTTTTTATCAATCATTGTTTCAAGCTTGCCCGGATTCAATGTTGAGTATGCAGTTTCACAACTACTAAAAATTGAACTACAAAGTAGTAAGAATACTAATATCGGAATTAGTATGATACTGAGTCTATCCATTAATTATCACCTTCTATTTCTATAAACTCATCGTAAAAATTTACGTCGGTAAATTTACCAATATGTGGTAAAAATCTTAGACCAATTTTACCCGTTTGGCCATTACGGTGTTTTGCTAAAATTAATTCAGTAACTTCACCGATATTTTTGCTTTCGTTTTCGACTTCTATATCTTTATTTTTTGAATTATAGTAGTTTTCACGGTATAAAAACATTACAATATCGGCATCATTTTCAATAGAACCCGATTCACGAAGGTCAGCTAGCATAGGTCTTTTGTCTTCACGCGTTTCGGTTTGACGGTTTAATTGAGACAATACTAAAATTGGTACATTTAACTCAAGGGATAGTGTTTTTAGACTTCTTGAGATTCTAGTAATTTCCAGTTGTCTATTTTCCCCACCACGACCTTTTGTAGTTGATGAAATTAATTGTAAATAGTCAACTACGATTAAATCAATTGGTTCTACTTTATGCAAACGACGACATTTTCATAAAAGAGTTTGCAGTTCGTTTTCGTAAGTATTATCAATAAAAAGATTTAAACGGTCAATCCAATTATTTTTAGTTGCATTAATTTTTAAAATCTCATCGTCAGTTAATAATTGTGGTTTTTTAAGTTTGTACTGATCCACACCAGACATAAATGAATAAATTCTACCCATTAGTTGTTTAGGGGACATTTCCAGACTGAAGAATGCAACACGACGATTGCGTTTAGTAACTTTATTTTTTGACCTAGCAACATTGACTGCAATATTTAATGCTAAGGCTGTTTTACCAATACCGGGTCTGGCAGCTAAAATCAGTAATTCCGATCCATGTAGACCTTGAGTGGCAACATCAATGTCTTTAAAGCCAGTTGGAATTCCCCTGATAGAGTTTGGGTCAGCATTTTTTAAAGTGTTTAACTCATCATAATATTCATCACTGACTGATTTCGCAGTTAAAAAGTCTTCACCATCTTTAGCTCGATCAACATCCATTAACAATTTTTGAATTTGGTTAATTAACGAATTTTCATCTAAATTATGGTCTAATCTGTTAAGTTGATTTTGCATTTCGCTAATTCTTGCTTGAATAGTTCTTAATTTCGTTAATTTGATTAATTCTTCTAAATAATTTTGGATATTAGAAGGCAAACCTGCCGAGGCATAAACTTCAGTTAATAGCATTGGTGTTACTAATGTTTCATTAGTTTTTTTAGCTAATTCAAGTATTTGTTGGTTGTTAATACTGATATTGTTTTTATACAAATGAGACAATACGATAAAAAGTCGTTTGTGTTCAACGACTGCAAAATCTTCTTCCAATAAGTAAGGAATAACATTGTCGGCGTATTTATTATCCGAAAGCACTACTCCTAAAATATTTTTCTCATACAGAACATTAATGTGAATTGAGTTACCGGACGAATTTTCTGGTTTATTTAACATTGACTTGTACCTCTACTTTAAATTTAGCTACAATATCCTTGTATAAAATTATGTCAATTTCGTGTAAGCCATTTGACACAATATGAACTTTTTGTACTGAATATTTGTCTAGTTTGTAACCTTTTTTAACTAAATCTCTGTTGATATCTTTAGTTGAAATTGATTTATGCACGATCAAGTTTCCGTGGGCATCAATTAAAGCATCTAACCGGTAAGTTAATTTGTCATTTTCTAATTGTTGCTTCAATTCAAGAGCCTTAGCACGAATTTCCATTTCGTCATTAGTCATATCTTTAAGACGTTTATCTAATTGGTATTTAGTTTTTTCGTTGTATGGAACCCCAAAACCTTTGGCAACCAAAAAGTTAGCCCCATAGCCATCTGATACTTCAATAATGGTATTAGCTTTACCATCTTTACAATCTTTTAATAGTATTATTTTCATTATTTCACACTCACAATCGCTTGTTTAATATTATCTATAAATGTTTCTAGGTCATCAGTAGAAACTGCTGCTGCTGCTGCAAAACCTCCACCACCACCGACACCTTCACAAATTATTTGAACATTTGTGTCAATGCCACGAGCTGATAATTTGTATTTATCGCCTTTTTCTTGTCGAGCTACAACAAAACTTGCTCTCCGGCCATCGATTCTTAAAATTTCTTCTGCCGTAATCGAAATTAAATCGTCTGACATTGGAACATCAGCGTAAGCAAGGAAAAATCCTTCTTTTACTTCTTCCAACGACTCCAACATTTTATTTACCTTGGCATAAGTTTCTGCATCTATTTTTAATGCATTAGCCGCAACTGTTGAATTCGCCCCTCTGGTTTCCAATCAACTTGCCGCCTCAAAGGTTTTAGAGGTTGCGTGTTTTTGGAATTGCAATGTATCCAAGCAAATTCCATTTAATAACATTTGAGCAGTGATTAGATCAACATCAACTTTGCGCTTTGAAAAAATTAGCATCTCAGTAACTAATTCACTGGCTGATGAAGCCGAAGTTGCAATAACCCTGTTTTCTTTTGGAGCAAAATCAATTGATAACTTCATTCTGTGATGATCTAAAATAAAGATGTTTTCCGACTTAACATTTTTTATCGCTTCTGGATTATCTGTACGTGTAGGGTGAGCATTATCCACAAAGAAGACAATTGTATTCTCATCAGAAATTTTATTTGCAACCTGTGGTTTTATAAAATTGTCTCCAATGTTTTCTCAATATTGTTGTAAGACTTTTTTAGTTGTAGAGTCTTGTGTGGCAGAACATATATATACTTGCTTACCATAGGTTTTACATAAAGCTAAAACCCCCATCGCCGAACCAATCGCATCTAAATCCGCCACGGCATGTCCATAGATAATTACCTTGTCTAATTTTGGATTGAGCAATCTTTGTTCTACTAAGCCAGTTAGGTTTCGAATTCTAGTTCTATCGACGCTAGGTAGAATTTCTGTTGTTGAACCAAAGTAAATTGGATGATCATAAGGAGATAAAACAACAACTTGATCACCACCACGTCCTTGCGCCTGTAATAAGGCGCTTTTTGCTAAATCTATTTTAGTTTGATATTCATTGGCCCCATATGCAAAACCGGCTGAAACTGAAACTACAATGTTATTATTATCGGTTTTAAGAACTTGGTGTAATTTATCAAAGAATTCGAACTTAGCATCTATCATCTTATCTAGTGAAATTTTGTTTGTAACAAGTAAAAATTTCCCATTAGTATTGTATTGACGATAAATCAAATTATATGTTTGAACTAAATTGTCCAGAACTGTAATAACGCTTTTATTAAGGTTGTATAGCTGTTCCTCAGAAAGAATTGATTGATATAGTCAGTAATTATCGATTTCAAGTTCCCCAACTACTGCTTGTTCTTGACTATAAATCTGCATACTTCTTTTTTCAAGAGAATTATCTCTAATTGAAACATAGTTATTCAAAGGAAACACAGAAGCTACGTAATAGGAGTTTTCATGTTTAAATTCATATTCTCTTTGTTTTTCAGAAAAATTAACAAAAATCGATTCGAAAAATTTATGTAATTTTAATCCAACTAAATGTTTACCAAAGCGAGTACGAATAAATTCGCTTGTTTGAATAATATTACCGCTCATATCGTAAATTATCGTGCCAACTTGATTATGAACCATTATTTCATCAACAAATTTACTATATGAAGATTTGATTGATGATTGGTTAGCAATAAAGGTTTTAATTGATAAAACAATAAAAGTACCAGTCAATACCGAACTTAAAATCAGTAAAGATGTAAATATTGCTGATCAAACTTTTGCCACGTCCAATCAAAGCATTATAAATGAAGCGATTACTAAAAATATTGACATAATCGCAACCATAATGTAAAGGATTAATTTTCTTTTTAAATTCATATTTAGAATTATATATAAAAATATAAAATATGTTCTTATATAATGTTATAAATGCAATAAAAAAACGGAAATCCGTTATTTTAAGTATTTTTTTAAGTATTGACCGGTAAAACTTAGTTCACATTGAGCTACTTGCTCAGGAGTACCCGAAGCAACTATTCTACCTCCATTGACTCCGCCCTCCGGCCCTAAATCAATGATATAATCAGCACATTTAATTACATCTAAATTATGTTCAATAACAATGATTGTATCGCCTCCGTCAACAATTTTGTTTAATACGTCTAATAATTTTTTAACATCGTGTGTGTGCAAACCAGTTGTTGGTTCATCGAGTACGTAAACAGTCTTTCCGGTTGGTTTTTTCTGTAAATAAGTTGCTAATTTGACTCTTTGTGCTTCACCGCCGCTTAATGTTGTTGATGGCTGACCCAATTTAATGTATCCAAGACCAATTGATTGAATTACTGCTAATTTTTCTTTAATTTTTGAGCGATTTGCAAAGAAATCATGAGCTTCATCAACACTCATATTCAATACATCTGATATGTTTTTTCCACGATATTTTATTTCAAGAGTTTCGAGTGTATAACGTTTACCATCACAGTCATCACAAGCAATATAAACATCAGGAAGAAAATGCATTTCAATTTTTATTACACCATCTCCACTACATTTTTCACAACGTCCACCTGGGACATTAAAACTAAAATTAGATTTTGTATAACCTCTTGATTTAGCTTCAGTAGTTGAAGCAAAAAGATCTCTAATATCATCGAAAACCGAAATGTGTGTTGCAGGGGTTGAACGAGGTGTTCGTCCAATTGGACTTTGAGAAATTGGAACAACTTTATCAATAGCTTGAATATTATTAATTGACTTGAATTTACCCAATTTATCAGTACTTTTATTGACAACTCTTTGTATTCCTTTTACGAAAATCTCATTTACTAATGTGCTTTTGCCCGATCCGCTCATTCCTGTGACGGCTATAAATTTGCCAAGAGGAAATTTAACATCAATATCTTTAAGGTTATTTTCCTTAGCGCCATAAATTGTTACAACCTGACCATTTCCAGAACGACGAGATTTTGGTACATCAATAGACAATTTACCGCTTAAATACTGCCCCGTCAGTGATTCTGGACAATTTTTAATATCTTCTAAACTTCCTTGCGCAACGATATTTCCACCTTGTGCTCCCGCCAACGGTCCAATATCCACCAAATGTTCTGCAGCTCTAATGGTGTCTTCATCATGTTCTACAACAATTAAAGTATTACCAATTTCGACCATGTTTTTCAATGTATTAATTAGTCTTTCGTTATCTTTTTGATGAAGTCCAATTGATGGTTCATCTAGTACATATAAAACACCAGTCAAATTAGAACCAACTTGCGTTGCTAATTTAATACGTTGACTTTCGCCACCAGATAGTGTTTCTGCGCTACGATTTAAACTTAAATAACTTAAACCTACATTTTGCAAAAATGTTAGTCTGTTTATTAGCTCTGTAATAATCAATGAAGAAATTTGAACTTCAGTGTCCTGTAATTCTATGTTTTCAATAGTAAATAAGGCTTCTTCGATTGATTGTCTAGCAAAGTCGTCAATGTTCATACCATTGATTTGTACAGCTAAAGCATATTTATTTAAACGTGAATAATTACAACTTGAACATGGATATGAACCCATATATTTTTTTAGTCAATCTCTCACTGCTTGAGATGCTGTTTCCATATATTTACGTTCCACAGTATTTAAAATACCTTCAATACGTTTAGTTCTTCTTATTTGGTTTCCAGAAGTGGAGGTTAATACATATTCTAATTCTTCATCTGCACCATATTTAATTATGTATAATTCTTCTTTAGATAAATCCTCAATTGGGATTGTTTTATCAATTTGATAATGAGCTAACAAAATATCAAATTCTTGTCATTCAAGATTTTGAGTATTAACTGTATTTTCATAAATCTTAATACCGCCTTCATTAATACTTCTTCAAGGTTCAGGAACCAGTGCTTCAAAACTAGCTCGCAAATCAACACCTAAACCTTTACACTGATCACAAGCTCCGGACGGCGAGTTAAAGGAGAATAATCTTGGTTCAATCTTTGGCATCTCAAAATCTTTATAAAAACAGGAGTGTAATTTAGAAAAAACCTTACTGTAACCATCTGTTGATTCAACTTTAACTAATCCTTTTCCATAATCAGCGGCAACAGATATTGCTTCAGCAATTCTGGCTCTATTTTCTTCGGTTAAAACAACTCTATCAACCACAATATCAATATAATGTTTTGAATTTTTATCCAAATCAATTTTTTCATCAAGGTCATAAATTTGACCATCAATTTTTAGGCGTACAAAACCCTCTTTTTTAAGTTTTTCAATTAAATTTACATGAGTTCCTTTTTCGTTTTCCACGACTGGTGCCAAAATGAATAATTTTGAATCAGGATCTAATGAATAAATTGAATCTAAGATATCTTTATTAGTTTGCGAAGTTATCTCAATTTTGTGTTTTGGACAAAACGGTTTACCAATTCTTGCGAATAATAATCTTAAATAATCATAAATTTCAGTAACAGTACCAACTGTTGAACGAGGGTTATTGTGGGTAGTTTTTTGCTCAATAGCAATAGATGGGCTTAGTCCATCTATTGCATCTACATCAGGTTTATTAGTCCCTCCAAGAAATTGTCTAGCATAATTACTTAAACTATCAACATATCTTCTTCGACCTTCTTCATAAATTGTATTAAATGCTAAAGAAGATTTACCCGAACCTGATAAACCAGTAAAGACAATTAGTTTATTTTTTGGAAGTACTAAATTAACGTTTTTTAAGTTGTTTTCTCTAGCGCCTTTAATCGTAATATTTTCTTTTGTTGACATAACCATCTCCTTTAATTACTATTTTCTAATTCGATAATAACATCTCTAATTTCAATAGCTTTTTCATAATCCAAATTTTTAGCTGCTTCGTTCATTTTTGCTCTTAATTCATTTATTAAATCAATTTTTGCTTGTTTTGAATTAGCCTTACGTTTATTATCACTCAAGAAGAAACTTATTTCTTCGTCCTTGGCATCATCTAAAAGTGAGTCGGGAATATCTTTGATTATAGTTTTAGGCGTAATGTTATGCAATCTATTGTATTCAATTTGTAATTGACGTTTTTCAAGATTATCGTCAATAGTTTCTTGCATGCTCCTAGAAATTTTATCAGCATAAAACAAAACACGCCCATTAGCATTACGAGCAGCACGACCCGCAATTTGAATTAGGGATTTTGTATCACGCAAAAAACCCTCTCTATCAGCATCCAAAACAACAATTAAGCTAACCTCCGGTAAATCAATTCCCTCACGCAGTAAATTAATACCAATTACTGTATCGTAGACACCTCTTCTCAATTTTAAAAGAATCCTATTTCTTTCAAAAGTATTGTGTTCTGAGTGAATAAAAGCAACTTTTTCGTTTTTTTCAAGATAATGTCTTGTTAATTCTTCCGCTAACCTTTTGGTTGTTGTTAATATTAAAGTCCGCTCATTTTTTGATTTTTGTTTTTGTAATTCGTCATAGATGTCCTCAACTTGATTTTGACTACTTCTAACTTCAATGATTGGGTCCAGCAGTCCAGTTGGACGAACGTATAAACGAGTAATAACACCATATGTTTTATTTAATTCATATTCCTCAGGTGTGGCCGAAATATAAATCGTTTGAAAATCGAAACTGTTTTCGAATTCATCAAATTTTAAAGGTCTGTTATCTAAAGCACTTGGCAATCTGAAACCATAATCAACAAGAGTTTGTTTACGACTTCTGTCACCTAAATACATTGCTCTTAATTGAGGAAGCATCATATGACTTTCATCAATTATTAATAATGGATTTTTATCAGCAAAATAATCAAGCAATGTATACGGTCGCTCGCCAGCCTCTCGTTTATCAAAATATCTAGAATAATTTTCAATGCCATTGCAAACACCAAATTGACTCAATGAATCCATATCTTTTCTTGTACGTTCGTCTATTCTTTGTGCTTCCAATAATTTTCCGTTTTTAGTGAAATATTCAATTCTTTCGTCAAGTTCTTTACCAATTTTTTCTACAACTTGTTTGGTTAATTCTGAACCTACAGTGTATGCATCTCCGGGGAAAATTCTGAACTTTTTATAAGTCTCAAATATTTGTTTTGTAACAGGGTGACAAGTTGAAATCTTTTCAATCTCATCGCCAAAAAAGTCAACTCTTATTAAAAATTCAAATGAGTGAGCCGGTCTAATAAAAACTATATCTCCTTTTGAACTAAAACTACCTAATGTTAATTCAACTTCATTTCGATTATAGTTTTTTTGCACTAATTCCTTTAAAAAGTCATTTCTTTTATATTTGTCCCCAACTTGGATAAAAAATATTTGTTCACGATATTCTGTTGGATTAAGAGCCCCATAAATAGCCGATACAGAAGCAACAACAATTGTATTATTATTGGTTAAAAGAGAATTATACGCAGACATTCTCATTGCCTCAATTTCTTTATTGGTTTGAGAATTTTTTTCTATATATGAATCCGATGAAGGAATATACGCTTCTGGTCGATAATAATCAAAATAAGAAACAAAATATTCTACATTGTTTTCAGGAAAAAAACCTTTCAACTCACTATATAACTGGCTGGCTAATGTCTTATTATGAGATAGCACTAATACAGGACGATCAAAATTTTTAATTACATTAGCAATAGTAAAGGTTTTCCCACTGCCTGTGACACCTTTTAAAACCTGAAATTTTTCACCATTTTTGATATTATCAACTAGTTCTTTTATTGCTGATGGTTGATCACCTGCCGGTTCGTATTTAGAGTGCAATTTATAATTAGACATAAAACCTCTTTCTTTTATTTAAATTTTATACGTAATTTAAAAATATTGTTATTTTTAATTATTAGCTTAATATTGATCTTACTATTTGAAGAACTCAATTTAACTTACGTATAATAAAAGTCAATAGAGCAGTTCTATTGACTTTTACATGTTTAAAACGAATGTTAATTAAAATTGATAATTATTTTTTCTTTTTATTGCTAATACTGTCTCTAACTTGACCAGTTTTTCTGTGAATAAGAACTGAACCATTACGTTTTTTAGTTAATTCGTTAGCATAAGCAACCGCTTCCTTTTGGGTATCAAATAATTTAGTTGGTCTTGTGTTACCTACACCTTTTACTTGTCATTTGCCGTTGTAAGGAGTAACGTGGTAGACACTTGCTAATGATTTTTCATTTTCTGCCATATTTCCTCTTTCTATCTTTTTCTTTAACAATTTAATTTTAATAAAAATGTATAAATATACTAATAAATAATGATAAATTACTGATTTTTAATTATTTACTAATGTATTTTGATTAATATTTAGTTCTATCTCACTTTTTTTATGCTTTTGTTTTGAACTAATTAGTTTTTTATGTTTGGTGCTTGCAGTGTAAACGTGGCCATCAACTTTTTTGACATCCAATACAGTCACAAAGGCATTTTCGTCAACATTTCTAATCATGTCCAATAATTGAGCAGCATCAATAAATAAACAAGTTGTTATCAAAATTTGTTGTTTTTGATTTGAATATCCACCACGAGCATCAACTATTGTTGTTGCGTATGTTTTGTCTTTACAATTAAGAATTGCTTGTTGTATTTCATTTACTTTTGAAGAAATAACTTCAACCCTTACTAATTGGAATTTAGGGAAGAATATGTTCAAAGTGATAGCATTCACCAAAATCATCAATACGCCAGCTATAAATGTAGGACTAAAGAAATTTTGCATTGCTCATGGACCTACATTGAAATTTTGATATTCGTGTCCCGTTATTGCGTGGCCTGCCGGAATATATGTACCAAACAAATTGGCAATAATTAAACATACAAGATGAATCAATAAAAATACTGAACCCATATCACGGAATTTTTTCTTAGACATATAGATAGCTACTATATCAAAACCTGCTGATGATGATCCGGTAATTAATAGTGCAGCATTAAAAATAGCTTGCAAAATCCCAAACAACATAGCATAAAAGAATATTGAAAATTCTTTCAAATTTGCAGTATCTCAAATAATAATTTCAACATTTTTTAAAACATCTGCTCCGTCTATTGCTGGTAACGAAGTATTAGGATCAGAGAAAATAAATCAATGCTCAGCGCCCGGAATAGATGCACATGCGAAACCGCTAACTGTAGAACTAGCTAAATAAGCAAAATTTAATAATGCAAATTTTTTATCTATTTTTTTGTACGCAAAAATAAATAAAGGGACATTTCCTAGAAAATTCACTAACCAAAAGAGGATATTAAATAATGTTTTGTCATCGTTAAATATTCTCGTGAAACGACCCAAAGCTTGAGCTAGCGCGCCCAAACCCATTTGGTATAAACCAGTAATTTGAATCATTGTGAATTCAATTACACCGAATATTAAACCAATAACGATTGACAAAGCGATTTGTCAACCTAACTTATTAATTCTATATAGTGTTGAAAAATGCAGAAATGATTGCTTAATTCTATTTCTTTTAATTTCTGTAACTCTTGTTACTTCAAGTTCGTTTGTTTTTTTCATAATCAGTTCTAATTATAATATACAAATATTTTTGTGTAGCTAGTTATTTAATTTTCACCTATAAATAACTAGTCTATTTTTGCCAATTTACACATTTAACAATAAAATACGTAAATTAAATTTTCTTACACTTAGAAACAATAAGAAATAATGCTTAGATATTTATAGTTTCTTAAAATTATCTTCTATTCTATGCTAGTTGACAAACAAAAACATAAATACATAAAAAATATTTTTCTTTTCTTTAAAAATATTGTTTACTAATAACGAATAAAATGAGCGGTTATTTAATCATATAAATAGCGTATAGCTCTAAGCCAGCACAAGAAGGGTGCTTAAAAAAACTAATGGAAATATTAGTTTTTTTAATTGAATAATAATACTTTACATTGAAAAATTTTAATTATCGGGAATCGTCATGAATATTAATTCTTACAAATAAAATAGAATGTGATAGTTTTTTTCATTTAAATAGATTTAAAAAAAGCAAAAAGCTAAAATCATATAAAATTATAATTACAGTATAGGAGTAATAATGAATGATAAATTAAAAAAGTATTTAGATAATACACCAAATGATGAGGGCTATTTTGGTGAATTTGGCGGTTCATATTTACCTGATGATTTAAAAGAAATATTTAAAAATATCGCCACACAATATAAAATTGTTTCAGAATCAGATGAATTTAAAAACGAGTTAAAAAATTTAAGAAAAAATTTTCAAGGACGTCCAACACCAATATATTTTTGTAAGAATTTAAGTGCTAAATTTGGCAAGGCAAGAATTCATATTAAAAGAGAAGATTTAAATGAAGGTGGTAGTCACAAAACCAACCATTGTTTAGCTGAAGGTTTATTCGCTAAAATGATTGGCAAAAAGAAACTTATTGCTGAAACAGGTGCTGGAAGTCACGGTTCTGCCGTAGCACTTGCTGCTGCTCATTTTGGTTTAGAGTGTGAAATTCATATGGGGGCTGTGGATATTGCCAAGCAACAGCCGAATGTTGAGAAAATGAAAATTTTAGGTGCAAAGGTCGTTCCGGCAACACACGGAAATCAAACACTAAAAGAAGCAGTTGATTCAGCGTTTGAGGCATACCGTAAACAAAGTGAAACGGCCTTGTATGCTATCGGTAGTGTAGTTGGTCCGCATCCATTCCCTTTGATGGTTCGTAACTTTCAAAAAATAATTGGTGAGGAAATGCATGAACAGTTCAATACTCAATACAATAAAAATCCTGATTATGTTGTGGCATGCGTTGGAGGAGGTTCAAACGCGATTGGATCTTTTTCTGCATTCCTATTCAGCGACACGAAATTAATCGGAGTTGAACCATTAGGCAAAGGGGAAAAGAAAGGTGATCACGCCTCTACTTTATCATTTGGCAAACCAGGTATTTTACACGGTTTTAAATCAATATTACTTGCAGACGAAAATGGTGAACCAGATGATGTTTATTCAATAGCTTCTGGTCTTGATTATCCTGGCGTCGGTCCAGAACATGCCTATCTAAAACAAAATAATTTGGCAACATATGTTGCAATTAATGATTTAGAAGCCCTTGAAGCATTCTTGTTACTGTCTTCAATCGAAGGAATTATTCCAGCGCTTGAATCATCTCATGCTCTTGCTCAAGCAATTAAGATTGCTAAAGAATTTAAAGACAAAGAGATTGATATACTAGTTAATTTATCTGGTCGTGGAGATAAAGATTTAGCATATGTTCTGGAAAATTATAAAAATGAGATTGAAGAATTCAGGAAAAATAATAATTGTAAATCTTAATTTTAATTATCAACATTTGCAACAATTTCTAATGTTATAATTAATTAAAAAGGAATATCAAATTAATTATGAACATAAAAAAACAAGGAAAATGAAGACATATTTAAAATGTATTTTGCTTGAAAGAAGTTAAATACACTTATAAAAAAAATTTATACACGCGGAGTTAATTTGCACGAAGCAATTACAGAAAATTTAGCTTGCATTATTAATGATTACAAACTTCAAGCTTCCGAAGGAGGAAGCGAAGATGCAATCTCAAAAGATGGAAAAAAATTCAGATTAAGGGAACAAGCAATTTCAATACCGATTTAACCTCATTTGGTCCACGTAGTGAATTTGATATACTAGAATTTTTAAGATTAGACATTGACGAGGATAAATTTTATTGTTATCGAATTGATATTGATGACCTCAAAAAAATAATGGTTAATGAAAAAGAATCATTTCACGCTAAACATTCAACTGGTCAAAGACCTAGATTTTCGATAATCAAAAAAATAATTATACCTAAAGATTGCAAGGAATATGCAATCATAGATTTAAATACCGGCGAGGTAATTAAATCATAATTTATTTTATTTATTAATATTTGGCAGCGCGCCGCAAAAAAAGGAGAAAAATGAAAAAAATAAGGGCTGCAAGTTTTTTTGCAGGTGTCGGAGGGATCGACCTAGGTTTTAATAAATATTGCGAAATTGTTTATGCGAATGAGTTTGACAAAAATGCTGGAATAACATATAAAGAAAATTTTCAGACTGAAGTTGATATAAGAGATATAAGGACTGTCAATAATAAGGAAATCCCAGACTTTGATGTAATGCTTGCTGGATTCCCTTGTCAAGCTTTCAGTATCGCGGGTTATAGACATGGATTCAATGATTTAAAAGGGAGAGGAAATTTATTTTTTGAACTTGAACGAATATTTAAGGAAAAAAACCAAAGATTATATTTTTAGAAAACGTAAAAAATTTAATATCTCATGATAACGGTAATACATTCAGAGTAATAATAAACTCCCTTAAAAAAGAAAAATACTTTGTTAAGTATAAAATATTAAATAGTATGGAATATGGAAATATTCCTCAAAATAGAGAAAGAATATATATAGTTGCTTTCAAAGATAAGTCTGATTATGAAAAATTTGAATTTCCGATGCCAAAAAAATTAAATAAACAAATCAGCGATATTGTTGATAACTTAAAAATAGTCGATAATAAGTATTATTATAATGATACAAATTTTAAAAATTTTAATCAACTAAAGGACTCCATAAATAAAGAAAACACTTTATATCAGTGGCGAAGAAAATACGTTAGAGAAAATAAATCAAATGTTTGTCCGACTCTAACGGCAAATATGGGGACGGGCGGCCACAACGTCCCTATAGTTTTGACTAAGTTTGGAATAAGAAAATTAACCCCGGAAGAATGTTTCAGATTTCAAGGATTTCCTGATTGATATAAATTACCCAACATCGCTAATTGTCATTTATATAAACAAGCGGGAAACTCCGTTTCAGTATCGGTAATTGAAAGAATAGCAAGTAATTTATTTAAACTAAAAAAATAAAAAAGATTAGAATGAACAGCTAATCTTTTTTTAATAATTATTTTTTCATTTTGCTATTGTAATTTTTAGCATTTTCAACAAAAGAACCAATTTCAACATCAGAAGCTAAGACATAATGTTTATCAGCGACTTTTTGTCATTTGGGTTGAGTTTCTTCTGTATAATCATGAATTGAAGGGTCGTATAATTTCCCGACCAATGAACCTTTTTCAGCTTCAATTGATGGAACAGCATCTAAAAGACTTTGAGTATAAGGGTGGTGAGGATTGTAAATAACAGACTTTGTTGGTCCAACCTCAAGTAGTGTACCTTTATTAATTACAGCGATTCTATCAGAAATATATTCAACCATACGTAAATCGTGAGCAATGAAAATTATAGTTAAGTTGTACTTTTCTTTAAGTTCTTTGAAAATGTTAATTACTTGTGCTTGAATCGAAACGTCAAGAGCAGAAATTGGTTCATCAGCAATAAGTATTTGCGGTTGTAAAACAACGGCTCTACAAATACCAACACGTTGTTGCTGCCCACCAGAAAATTCCAATGGGAATCTATTAAGGACCGTTTCATCTAGACCTACTTGATGTAAAATGTCAATTATCAGTTTTCTTTTACATTCCTTTTCAGTAAGGTTTTGTTCCTTGTCGCGCAGTTCTTTCCGTTCGCCCATAAATTCAATAAGTTTAGTAAAATCATCAGCATTAATGACTTCTTTTAAATATTTGAGTTCATTTAATGTTTCAACATGTAAGAAATCATAGAGTTGTTGTTCTGTATCTCAATGCTTTCTTATCTCTTCTCAAGGGTCATCAGAAAAAACTAATTTAGGATTTATTTCTTTTAACTTATTATTTAATTCAATATATGTCTCAATATCTATATTAGTTAAATAAAGGTATTTTGAACATTTTAAATTCGTTAATCCTTCACCAACAACGGTTTCAACATTCTTAAAGGGGTTTAAACTATTTGTAGGATCTTGAAAAATCATTTGCACTTTATTTACCATAAAGTCGATAATGTCTTTACCTTTTTTAGTTCATTTTATAATCTTTTCTTTGTTTTTAGGAATAACTCTATCCAAGATTTTAATTTGACCAAAGCTATGAGGGGTTAAACCAATTATTGCTCTACCAGCGGTTGTTTTTCCAGAACCAGATTCTCCAACTAAACCCAATACTTCACCTTGATAAATATTCAAGTTTAGATCTTTCAAAGCATAAAAGGTTTTTGCACCATAACCATAAGTGACATCCATATTTCGAATTTCCACAATTGGTTTTTTATCAACACAATTTAGCATTTCGTCAGTGCCGGGTCTAATTTGACGATAAACTTTTTTACCAAAACGTCCTGATTCAACATAAAATTTTTCTTGTTCCATGATTTATGCCTCCTCTTGTTCATTTTCTTGGTTGCGTTCGTCAATTAATAATTGTGTTTGTGTGTTCAATTCAGTAACTTTTTCTAAATCAATTTGATATTGTGTATTTTCGACAAATATACCATCAGGATATAGGTTATTTAATCTATCAAAATATCTTTTCCATAGATTTTGAATTACCTTAGGTGGTTCGTAGAATGGAGCTAATTCGTCTAGCAATGCCGACTTAACAAAGTGAGTTGGTGAAACATAATAGAAATCAGCTTCCTCATCTTTGTCTTTTATTAATGCGTAATCATTACGAACGGCAAAAGCATCACCTTTAATATTGTTTAGTGAACTAGGTACAGCGCCTTTTATAACATTAAGTCTTTCATCATTGTTGTAGTCAGGCATTGAAGAAATTAAACCTCAAGTATATGGGTGTTGTGGGTGCATTAGGACTTCTTCACGAGTTCCAGACTCGATAATTTGACCAGCATACATGATGTTAATAAATTCTGAAATCGACGCAACAACGCCTAAATCGTGGGTGATGAAGGCTACAGCTATTTTGAATTGTTCTTGCAATTCCCGAATAATATCCAATACCAAAGCTTGAACAGTTGGGTCTAAGGCAGTGGTCGGTTCATCCATTACAAGAATTTTCGGTTTTAGACTGACAATGGCAGCGATTGCAATACGCTGAATCATACCACCAGATAATTCATGAGGGTAAAGCTTCATTACTTGTTCAGGATTATTAATTTTTGCTAATTTCAAATATTTTATTGCTTCTTCGTTAGCTTGTTTTTTGTTTTTACAAATGCCATTAATTAGCATCCCTTCAATTATTTGATTGCCAACTTTCATAGTAGGGTCAAGAATCGACATTGGGTTTTGGAAAACAGCACTAACGATACGACCTCTTAATTTAGATTTTTCTCAATTGAAAAGATTAAAATTATGAACTTCTAGACCATATAATTTGACGCTGCCAGATTCTATAATTGAGTTATTACCAGTTAATCCGTAAAGTAATGAAGTAATAACAGATTTACCAGAACCAGATTCTCCAATAATTGAATGGATTTTTCCTTCATAAATTTTGAAGCTTGGACCTCTTAAGACGAGGTTTTTTTCTCTAGGATTAGCCGGGTTTTTAAAAGTTAAGTAAACATCTTCAATTTCTGCAGCAACCTTTAGATCTTCGCCTAAAACATGCTCAACTTTTGCATTTTCGATATAAGAATCAAAATCTATGTTAGATTCATTCTTTTTACCAAATTTGAATAAGTGTGTTAATCTATATCAAATATTTCCTCAAAAATCTTTTGTGTTTCTTCAAAATGATTTATTTTGTTCCTTTGTAACGGTTAAAAGATTTTTAGGATGTGGTTTAGCTAATTTTTTTATAACTTGTGGATATAACTTTGTATAAGGATCTTTATTTTCAATATTGCCAATTTTTAATGTTGTTTTAAAATTTTCCGAATAGTATTCAATTTTCTGCTTATAAGATAATTTTCTTCAATCTTGAGAATTGATTTTTTTCATATGATTCTCCTATCTTTGTCTCAACAATGAATCTTGAATACTTGCTGATATAAGTTGTATCGATGTTGTTAATAAAACAAGCATACATGAAGGCAACAATACATAACGTGGATATGCCGTAAACACTTTAGATCCTTCAGAAATCAAGTTACCTAATGTTGGTATATCAATACTCAATCCTATGAAAGCCAACGATGTTTCACTAAGAATAACACCTGGAATGTGAAATACAATTTCGGTAACTAATAGAGGAATTACTACCGGTAAATAATTCAATAATATTTTATAAGTAGGGGTACCTAGAATCCCAGATGCAGAAACTCATTCGAATGTTTTGGCTCTCAACACCTGTGAACGCATTTGGTTGGCTATACCAGTTCAGGATGTAAAAGTTAAAGCAAACACCATAACTCAGAATGTTGGACGTCAGACAATCGTGATTACAATTAATATGATTATTGATGGAACGTTTGAAATAACTTTGATAATATAAGTCATAATAGTGTCAAAAATTCTAAAGTGACCCATCATTATTCCTATCAATAATCCAACAAAAACTTGAATAATTGTAGTAACCAAGGCTAAAGCAAGCGAATATCTTAAACCTCACCATAACCTTGCAAATAAGTCTCTACCTAGGTAATCAGTACCAAAAATTACTGATGATTTTTCGAAAAAGTTTAAATATTTATTATCAATATCTAAAGTATCTGGATTTGTTGTTGCAAAAGGAATAAAGATTGCGCTGATAACCAGTACCAAAAACAATACTGCCCCAAATACTCCAGCAAAACTACGTGAATATCTGTAAAATAGTTCTTTTCATTTATTTTGTGGGTCTTTAATATGCGCCGATTCATGGTAATCTAATATATTACCCATCATTTCTCATTTTTTATAGTTTAGTGGTTGTAGGAAACGATTAGGAGCTAAATCCTTACCGTGTTCATTATTTGCTGCTGTATATTTTTTATTTATTTTTCAATCAAACATGATACCTACTTACTTCTTCTAACACGTGGATCAATAGCTTTATAAAGCGCATCACGACATGTATATGAAAGAATTGTTATTAATGAGAATAATGTAACCATAAACAAAATGATATTGTAATCTTTTGAGGTTATAGCGTGTAGTAGCAACCCACCACTACCAGTAATGAAGAATATTTGTTCAACAAACATACTTCCAATAAAACTACCGAATATAACAACTGGGAAAAACGTTGCAATCGGGAATAGAGAAGGTTTAAGGGCGTGTGTTCACACGAATCTTGATTTCGATAAACCTTTTAAGTAACAAAACTTAGCGTGTTGTGAGTTAAGTTCCCTATTCAACTCAGTTCTAATATATTTTATATATACAATTATAGAACTCAATGATAATGCGAGACCAGGCAAAATATAAGTTGCTAAGTCAGTTTCGACATATAGATAAGGTATATTTATAGCCCGACCAATCAATAATAGCCATAAAGCGAATACTAATGATGGAATTGATGAAAATATTGAAACAATAATTGTAGCAATATGATCTGGCAATTTATCAGGGTTCATCCCAACATAAACACCAACCGGAATTCCAATTAGCAATGTCAACATTACTGAGAAAATTCCAATCAAAAATGATTTATAAAATCTAATTCAAACAAAATCATTAATATCTTGTCCAGGGAATACTGAATATGAGATACCAAAATTACCGTGTGTTAAGTTTTTTAAATAGATAAAGTATCTTTCAACTAATGGTTTGTCAAGCCCATAAGTCGCTTCAATTGCTTTTGCCGATGATTCATCTAATCCGGCTGTTAAGGTTGTTGAACCAGGTATTGAGTTAATTAAGAAAAATGTAATTGTTACAACAATTCAAGCAATAGTTAGAAATTCGATCGCCATTATAAAGAATCTAATAATAGACTTTGCCAAAGGAGACTGAATATTTACAATGCTAGCAAACTTTGAAATTTTAGGTTTTAGCTTACCTGTAAAGTCAACGTAAGAAGCTTTTTCTGTGATTTTATTGCCGGACTGCTCAATGAATGATCTGTCCACAAAATTATTTTTTTGTTCCATATTTTCTCCTCCTATTTAATTAATGTTGGCAAGTCAGGTGATGGACGATTTGCCACATCATATGCATATTGCAATGAATAAGCAAATAAACTTTCAGTACCATTTACTCTTGAAACTTCTCAATATGTATCAACTTCCATTAACGGAATTACTGGTGCGGCTTCTCTAACTATTTTTTCGAATCCAGCAATAACTGCAAACCCATTAACCTCAGTTCAACCTTCATTTCTTTCTTCGTCTGTGTATTGTGCGGAGAAGAATTTCATATGACGCTTAGTATAATCATTTAAGTTTTCTCCGTTGTACATAACAGATAAATCAACTATTTTATCTCAAACATTTGGGCTCTTAGGTTGCACACCCAAGATTCTCAATCTTTGTTTTAAGTTTTCAATCTCTTTAGCTTTCTGAAGATCAAGTATTACTAATTTATTATTTTTATCTCTTGAATATCCCATTTTCGTGAAATAATCATGATATGTTCAACCGCCGGCAGGATTATTTCTGAATCCTGTTGTTTTTTGTTGTTTTGAATTGATTTCATCAGGTTTTAGAAAAACTCTGATGTAAGAATAAATATCGCTACCGAAGGCATCAAAGTTACGATATATTAAATCATATTTACCAGTTGTACGTCAGTCCTCATAAACATTCTCAGGTAAGTTTTTAATATCAATGTTGATATAATTGCCGAAAGCTTTGGCCATAAAATCTTTTAGAGCCAATCCGGCATTTTTTTGTTCATCAGTTGAATTCGAAATGAATTTCAATGTAATTTGTTTTTCGTTAGGATGAGATTTTTTGAATTCTTCTAGAAATGCACGAGCAACCTCTAGGTGGTATGCTTTATCGGTTCTGTTTACAGTTTCAAATCTCATTGATTTAGAAATATGATCGATATGTGCGTAGTTTTGAACCGGAATTGGAATTCCTCATTTTTTATCCTGGGCTTCCTGTTTAGCTTTTTGATAAATAAATTGGTTAAGGTAATTAGTTTTATCGCTTGAATCTTCAGGATAACTACCATATTTTGTGTACATATAGTCGTGGTCAAAACCAGATTCAACAGCATCACCATAGCTAGACGAAGCTTGACCAAAGGCTGTTCAAGTTATAACTGGGAATGAAGATGATCAACCTACGATATTTAACATATCATTTCTATCAATGGCATAATAAATTGCATTTCTTAAATTGATATCATTAACAACAGAATTTGAGTTAGTTTCTTTATCTAAGTTGAAAGCCAGAGCAATCGTACCGAAACCATTTGATTTCTTCATATATTTTCTAGTTTTTAAATCAGCCCAATATTTCCATTGAAGTACTGGTGGAATTTTAGAAGCTGATATATAACCATCTTCATACATTGCTGAGTTAATATTTGGGTCGTTAGAAAAGTAAATTTTGATTTTGTTGCTAATTGTTTTACTTGATGAATAATATTGTTTATTTTTTTCTAGCGAAATAAAACCTTGGGGTCCCAAAACTAAATCTTTGATATTGAATGGACCGTTAGTTAAGAAATGAGATTGTTTCAAACCAAACTCTCTAATTCCGCCAATTGATTCAACAAAACGACGATTAATTGGAATGATAATATTTGAAATATCATGATATGCATTATTGATATCAGTAGGTTGATACTCGTCGTAGGCTATTCTTAAAGTGAATTCATCTAAAGCTAGTACTCTATTGGTAAAATAATGTTTAGGTTTAAGTTTTTTGATAAATTCATTATCTAAAGTTGTTTGCCCGTTAGGCAACAAGTTTCTATACAACTTATTGACTTTTTCAGTATATAACTCTGTATTTTCATCAGAAAATTCAATATCACCAAGTTTATGTTTAAGAGCACGTGATTGTTCCAATAAATCCTTAAATTCCTTAGACGGCGTTTGTTTAGGATCGAAATATAGGTATTTCTTAACTTTGGTTGGAATTCTTTGAGGTATTGACTCTAATTCTTTATCTGAGTGAAGATTCACTGAATACTCTGGGTTGGGTAACATTAAAACTGTTTCATCTTTTTCAAAGTTGAAGTCAGGTGAATAAGGAATTGCTCCCAGTACAGTTTTATTGTCAATATTTCAATACATTCTGCCTGAATAAAACCCAAGATTTAAGGCAGCTTTTTTGATATTTTCTACTTCTTTTTCATCACCTTCAACTTGACTTGATCAAGGTTGATAACTTGGGTCGAAAACATCATATACTCACTCACCATTAACTTTTATTAATGGCGGGTATGCAAACGGATTTTTGTAAGCAACGGCATGTTTTTGAATGTATTCTTGTTGTGCCTGCATAATTTCACTTGATGATTGAAATTTTCTTTGTAACATAGTTGTTACTTTTTGAGAACCTGTTTCGAGGTCAAAAATATAGTGCATAGCATCAATATAATCATCAGCCCTAACTAAATCCCCGTTGCTTCATTTACTCTGTCCATCGTTTAATAAAACATTTAAAGATAAGAATTTGTTTGACGGTGTTTGCACGCCGTGTACTGCCAAATACTCAGATTGGTCTGTTGTGATGGTGCCCGGCGCTGAACCGAATCCATCTAAGGCATAAAATCTACCTGAGTTTTCTGGATTCGGGTTGTCTAGTAAGTATTTATCAAATGAACCATCCTCACTAGTTTGATAAATACCCATGTTAATTTTAGGAATATTTGCAAGTCTTTTAATTGACTCATTTGGACCAGATTTCAAAGGTGATTCAACTAACGATGGTAAAACTCTATTAACAGATGGATATTTAATGTAATTAAGTGAATTAATTGGGTCAGTTGCTAAACCTAAGTCATAGTCTTTTTTATTAGCACATGATAAAACACTCAAAGGTGCAATCATGGCAGTAATAGATAAACTTGATTTTATTAATAAATTATTTTTCTTCATGTTGCTCCTTTATTATTTTGTCCCATTAAATTGAACACCAACTTTAAATACTGGTGTATTTTTACCATTAATATCTTTAATATAAACAGCAGTTGGTGCTTGAGAAAATGTTTTACCGTTTTCCGAAATACTTTGATTTGAACCTAAATCAATTTCAAGTGTTTTATTTCCAAGCTCATTATCTGAAAAGTAAATTTCATACTCGTGATTTGGAGTTAGTAATTTATTTGAATAATTCGACATTATTCCGTAATCAGAAACTCATGCAACAAATCCTTTACCTTTATGATGTCCGTTAGAATCTGTGTAGTCATAGACTTCATCCTTTAATCAGTGACGAGACGCCGGATTAGTTTCATTATTTACGTGTTGTGTTGTGTAATAAAACATATTACTACTGTGATTTTTATTGATTTTTAGTGTTTTTATTTCGCTGGTAACTAAATCTTTGAATACTAGATAGTTTGCTTTTTTGGCATCTTCTGAGTTTAAGTAACCAAACATAGCGATAGCATCCTTATCTGTATGTCTTCAAATATTTGATAGGTTACGTAATCCAACACCTTGCGATTGAATGTAATATTGTCAATAAGCTTTAGCACGATTTGTAACCTTTTTACCTTCTAAATCGGTAATTGAAATAGTATCATCTGCAATCGGATTCCCTTCATCATCATAAATTCTAAAATTAAGCACATCTCTATATCAACGGTCTTTAAATCAACCATTATTAATTGATTTAAATTTTCCAAAATATGTAGATTGTCTTGTTGAATCGTTTGAAAAACTTGTTTTTTTGGCCATGTCGCTAGGAATAAATTCCATACCTAATTTATCAGCTCTAAGTTTTCCTTCAGCATCTTTTCGAGTTTCATAATTAGTAATTGTAGAAATAATAGAATGTTGGTTTGAAGAGTTCATTTCAATTAATGCTTTATTTCATTTCGCAGTAGGTTGGCCATCGATAACATACTCAAGACCTGTGTTAGATTCATTTACTCCACTAATAAAACTTGGTAGGTTTCTAAATTGCGAGTTTGAAGGAGAATATGTAATTTGTAAATTATCACGGTTGATTACTTCAGCGAATGAATAAGTATAGTCTGAGAAAAATTCATTGAATTTACGTTCTGTTTTTGTTTTGAAATATGAAACAACATCATCAGAAGGTTTGGCTTTTTTGGTAATACCTTTCACAAATGCTAACAAAATATCTTTAAGTGAGAATTTACCTAATCTAAAATTGTAAAGTAGTTGAGTTGAATACATTTGTGTTTTGTTATCAAGTATTAACTCATCAAACATAGTAAATTGATTTAAATCAACGCCATTTTGGTCAGCGAATTCTTTAAATGTATTAAATAATTCCTTTACAGAAATTTCTCAATTTGCTCTATCAGGATTTTGTTTACCAACTACAACATCATCAGATTTTCAAAGTCCGTACCCTAAATCTTTATCAAAAATTCAACCATAAGTTAACTCATTTTGACTATTTTCATTGATTTTACTATCGATTTCGCCTAAAGTTAACTCTTTGACAAATAATGCAAGTTTTGAGTTAATAAATCTGTTCATTACCTCATTGGCCAATAATTGTTCATCATTAGAATTAATCAATGCTGTAAGTCTTGCTTTTTCCTCTGAAGAAAGCGTTTTTGCTGATGCTAATGATTTAGTTAAGTTTGATGAAAATATTTTTAAATTAAATCTTTCTTTTACATACTCTAAATCTCAGTTAACTACTCTGTTATCTGGATCTAATTTTGCCTTTGTTGTATCAACACTAGCGAATTTCATAAATTGTTTATAGTCATTAAATGTAATGTTGTAACCATATTCTTTTTTGCCGGCTTTGACTACGTAATAACTTCCAAATAATGATTTTTCAACATCCTGCGAAAGAATTGATTCGTTGATTTTTAAGGATTTCATCTCTCAAAAGGCTGGGAAAGATTCATATTTAGGGTTGTTATTTACAATAGAACCGTCAGCCTTAACCATTAAATAGCTATGTTGATTAGCTTTATTTCCAACCAATTGAGAAATATAAGGTTTGAATCAGTTTAAAATAGGTTTTTGATGCAATTCTTTAAGAGTTGATAAATCCAATTCTTCTTCAAGGAAACCTCACGAGATTGCTTCAGGTAATTTTACGTTTGGCAGATATTGTTCAGATTCACTTAATCATAGCGATTGTTTACCGCCGGCCGAAACAAGTTCTAATGTCGAGCCGTTACCTAAATACATTGCGACAAGTAAATTGTTAAGATTTTGTTCTTCTTTTTTAACCCCATCAAAAGCATTTAAGTAATATACTTCTTGGAATGATTCTTTAAAATTAGGGTCTTTTGAAGGATTTGACGGGTCGAATAGCACATCTCCGTTTACATCATAAAATTTAGCTATTTCATAATTATCA
Source organism: Mycoplasma miroungigenitalium (assembly GCF_013008635.1). Lineage (NCBI taxonomy): Bacteria > Bacillati > Mycoplasmatota > Mollicutes > Mycoplasmatales > Mycoplasmataceae > Mycoplasma > Mycoplasma miroungigenitalium. The sequence continues at coordinate 631,240 of NZ_CP053096.1, read as the reverse complement.
TGAATATAACCTTTTGATTTATCTCTTGATTTCAAATGATCAATATATGGCAATAACATTGCTTTATTGTAATTTGGATCGATTGAAGGAAAAATTTCAGCGTAACTTGGATATGCAATTGAAGTTTTAGGTTTTGTTGATGTATCTGTTGTGGCAAAGTCTCAACCATTAATCATGAATTCTTCAACTATCAGTGATCTAATTGTGTCAATTGCCTCTTGAATTTTGTCATTAACAAACTTAATAGTTACATTATTACCTTCAGCATCAACTTGATAATATGAACTTTTTGAATCTTCAAAATCAATATTCAACGGAACATTAACTATTGGGGTTCCGTCAACATTGTAAACAAGAACTTTTGTAATCTTTTTAAATTTACCTTCAGCATTTCTTTCACCTTCAACAATCTTAGGTAATGCCAAGCCGTTAACGTCTTCAAATTCAATAAAATTACCTTTTCCATCTTTTATTGCGCCTTTCAGCATGTCAAGTGAAGCTTTTTTGAATCTTCATTTTCCATCGGCGTCTTTAACCATGTATTTCACTGGGAATTGATTATCTGAAAATTTCGTTGGATTAAGCGTTCCGGAGTTTTGGTCTAAAGTATTCATCAATCAAAGGTCAAATACTTCTAATCATTTTTTGTCTTCCGGTGTATCAATACCATTAGCTTGTCTACGCAATTTGGTTGCTTCAACTAAACCTTCATAAGTTTGCAAGAAACGACGTTTTTTGTTTTCCATCGCTTGCTTAAGATCTTCGTGGCCTATCTTATGACCTCAGACATCCTCAGGGTTTTCAACAGTGCTTTTATCTGTAATGACCTTACCATTAACTTTTTTAGGTTGGTTGTAAAGCAAGTATTCACCTTCATTATTTTCTGAAACAACATTAGGCTGGTTCAATAGTGGTGATGAATTTAATTTTAGGTGTGTTCTTGCTTTAAGATACAAGTCAAGTGCTTTTCTTGAATAGTAGTTTTGAATATTTGGGGTGGCGCCAGGTAATAGAGCTGAACCATAAATTGGCTTTTCACCTTTATCGCCTAAATCTTGAGCAGAGTTTAATGTAATATGATGACCATACTCGTGAGCAGCAACGAATTTTAAAAAGTCAATTGAAATACCTTTATATTCAGTATTATTCATTGCCAGCAATGCCCATAAACCAACACGAGAATCGGGTGTAAATCCTAAATATTTTCCTTTTTCAACTTTGTATTCAATAACTCCGTCAGCATTTAGTTTTTTAACTAAATGTTCGCCTTCTAATCACTCGCCTGCTCATGGAATCTTATTTAATAATGTATTTGTAAAATTATCGTAAGCTTCAACATAAACATTATAAGTAGGTACACTAATTGTTTGACCATTTTCGTCGACAATTAGTTTGCTTCCTTCTTCTTTAATAATTGAAGGTTGAACTACTGCTTTATAGCCTAAAACATCAAAAAGTTCCTTAACTTGTTCAAGTTTAGAATCACCAACATTATCACTAGTGTTAGCATCTATATTAAATTTTAAATATTTAGTTGACATGTAGTTATCATATTTATCATTTTTAACCAGTTGTTTTTCCTTCAAGGTTAATATCAATTTTGTTCCTTGTTTTTGAACGCTATTTAACTGCATTCTATGAATGTATTTTTGAACAAATTGGTCAACATTTGTATCGTTTTTGATTATTCCTAAATTTGTTAATTTATCAATTAATTCAATTTTTGTGGAAGCAACAATCAGCGGATTTGTGCTGTTTATCTCATTACCTTCACCAGTCAATAGTGGTTCATGTCATTTTTTATTTTTTTGGTCAAGTTCTCAAATTTGTTTTGCTACAGAAACTGCTTTTTCAAATGTGGTTTCGTATTTTTCGTCAGCAATATTAAAACTATTAGCATTAGTTAAAAGTTTTTGTAAGAATTCAATTGGTTTTTGAATAAATTCATCATTATTAGCAAATAATTTTGTTTTAGTTTCGGTATAAATTTGTAGACTCTTATTGAAGCGATCAACTTGAGCTTTAGTGTATACATCTTTTAAAGGCGACGAATCTTTGCTAAATGAAAAAATAAAATTATCATTATTTTCGAAATCAGTAAATGTTCAAGCTTGTTTTAAAACTGAAATTTTATTCAAAGTGTTATAAACTTGTCCATCTTCGAACTTATTATTTTCCGCTAAATATTCATAGTAAAGTTGGTTGTTTTGCAACAAAACCAATTCCTTTTGTTTTTTATTTTTTTCATCTTGTGTTGGTAAATTATTAATTTCTGATTGCAATTTAGTTACTTTAGTTTTATAGTCTTGAGCTTTAGCATAATTCAATTCAAAATTAGATTTTTGGTATGCAATAAGCGGGTTGAATAAAACAGCGATATATTTTCTATGGCTATTATTTGTCGTACCATCTAAATTATATTTTCTAAAAATTGGACTAGAAACTAATGAGAAGTAATCAGTAATCATCTCATCAAAAATTCCACGATCCGCAGTTGTGCTATAAATTTTACTTTCATATGATTTAACATAATCTAAAGCGTTCTTTGCTTCCACTAAAATTTTAGATGTAGTTGATTCATTGTTGGCAAGATTCTTATTGAAAATATCAATGCTTTCAAATGCTGTAGCAACTAGCTCATTCATTAATTTTGATATTTCAGAATTACTTAAGTCAACTGAAGATAATTTTGATAATAAGACTGATAATTGCTTGTCATATAGCTGCAATTGAGATTTGGTGTAACTATCAAAATCGGATTTATATTCTTTAGAGATTTTAACCATTTGAGAATATGAAGAAATAATATTAGATAAAATTTTTGCAACTTTTATTTTATAAGTTTCAATGTTTGTTTGAATTTGTTTTCTTGTAACATCAATATCAGCCATAACTGATTTAAATGATTCTAATGAACCAACTAAATCGTTATCTTCTGTAATTAACTTAACAATTTCGTTATACAAAATCTTTTCTTTTGTTTTTTCGTCTTCGTATTCGACTAAAGATTTCAAAGTCATCACTTTAACATACTGATCGACATCTAGCTTATAATTGTTTCCTAAATCAGTCAGTTCTTGAATTGCCTTTTTAAATTCAGCAACAAATTTATCAAAACCTTTTGCGTTAACTTTATTATTAATTGAATCTGATTTTTTGACTAGCTCCTTGTTTTTAATGAAGGAATCTTTGATTGTATTAAATTCTTGATTATCTTTTGCCAAAGATGATTCAAGTGTCTCTTTAGGTTCATTATAGTCGTTTTTAACTGTTTTAAGCTCGGGAGCATAAACATAAAACTGTTTAGTTTGAGTATCACTTTGCGAACGTAAAAAACCATCAATATTTACATATTCACGTCAATTTATTTGATTTAAATTAGATATCTGTGATAGTTCATCAAGAGCAATTAATTGCGTTGGTAAAAATCCTAAGTCGTTTGAGTAGTAAACATAATCATTGGATTCTGGCTCTAATTTGGCAAAGTTATTGCCGCCTAATATTTCATTATAAAATTTGAATAAAGGTCTATTTTGAGAAATAAAATCACGTAATTCTTTAACATAATCTGCTTTTTGTTTAATATTAGAAAATTCGGTAACAGGTGTATTGAATTTTGAAGTTTTTACAACGTTAGCTAACTTGTATAAACCAATTAGTGATTCAAGATGTTCAGGAGCAATTTTTGCTCTTCTAAGTATTTTGATTAATTCTTGATTAATCTTTGGTTCGTCCAATTTTGTAATTTTCTCAGTTAAGTCTTTAATTTTCTTATTTGCATTTTCTAATTCTTGGTCGCTGGGAATCATTTTTTTGTATTCTAAGATTTTTTCAACAGCAAAATTTACAAGTTGTTCTAGCTCATATTTATTTAATTCCAATGATTTATTTTCTTTTTCGATTTTGAATATTTCAAAGTTTTTTTGCTTTTTAATTACTTCGTCAGTTGATGAATTAATCTCTGCACTCAATTTTGTAATTTTATCTTTATTAGATGCTATTTTATTGTTTAAATCTTCTAATTGTTTTTGTGAGTTTACTTTATGCTCATTAAATTTATTGATAATTTCATCATAATCTTTATTTTTTTCAATAATGACTTTATTTGCGATTGTAATTTGCTTTCTTAGATCTTTGATTGAGTCAAGATCTTCCACTAATTGCACAAATCTATCTTTATTTAAAATATTAAAATAAATGTTATTAGCGAATTTATTTGAAAAAAGAGTCTGGATATCACTTTCTAAATTGCTATATTCTCTTTGGCCTCTTTCTAACCCGTGTGTAATGCTTTCAACATTTTCAGCACTAGCAAAATGATCACCTTGTTGATATTGAACATTTTCAATTGAATCGAAAAGTGCAAATGATGTCCCATCATTAAAAATTATTTTTAGATACTCATCTTCAGCACCGAATTCTTTCGCATCAATATTCGAGGTATAAACTGTGTCCACAATTGTTTTCTTAACAAATTTAAAGTTGTTTATATTTTTCAAAACTCCATTCTTATCATTGTTTTGGTATTTTTGAGCTAATTTAGCAAATTTTTCTTGCGCTTCTTTTTCATTATCAGCAAATACAACTGAGATGTAATTACTTTGGATATTTAGTCTAGATTTTTCGATATCGCTAAACGAATTATCTTTAATAATTGATGGTAAATCACCGGAAATTGCAAATACAGATTTATTTAATAAACCACGTTTATCATTAATTGTTCTAAAAGATTGTGTTTTTAAGGTTTCGTCTGAAATATTAGTTAAAGAATTATATTGAGCAATACTTTCTAAAAATTTTGTTAATTCAGAACCTGAAAGTAATTTTTTATTAATTTTATAAAGCAATGAGTCAGTCGCGTTTCCAGATCCTCCCAATTCACTGTGCAATGGAATAGAACCAAAAAACGCATCAGGGAAAAACTTGATGGTAGTATATTCTTTATCCTTATTTGAGTGAGAACCTAGTGTTATATTGTTACCGTTTAATTCAACACCTTTGACAATTGAAAATTCCTTAAGGGTGATAATTTCTGGACCTCACGAAACATTCTTCATAAATCATTGAGTGAATTCGTAAAAATCTTTAGCGCTTACAGCTTCAATATATTCATTGTAAAAATCAAACATACCGTATCTGATATTCAAGAATGGCATTGCATGATTTTCATTGTAATAAATTTTTAAGAATTCATTATAGTCCACTCATTTATCTTTGTATTTAACTGAACCATCAGGGCCTTTGTTCGGGTCAAATTCTCCGATTGTTTTATCTTTATCTGTATTGACAAAGGATAAAACGGCGCCAACGCTAGGGTCGACAAATTCGTTCTTAAGTTCTTTAGCTTCTGTCCCTTTTTCTAAAACCGGTTTAGTTGAATTGTATTTCATAATCCCAATTGTTGCTGCTGAAGCAAGCACAATAATTCCAAGTGAAATAGCATATTTAGGTCACACTAACGTTCTTCAATTAAAAGGTTTTTTACTTTTATTTTTCTTTTCCTTCATATTCCCTCGCAATTAATATTCATATTAATTTATATATTTAAATAAAATTATATATTAATATTTAATTAGCGTATAAAAATAGATAATTATTTATTTTTTACTAATTACACTGAAAAACGTGTATATTCGTAAATTTTAAGCAAAAAATAATTCGCACTGTTATAGAGCGAATTAATATTATTTTTTTGTTTATTTTAGATACTCTTCGTATAGATCATTCATAACCGAACTTAACGCAAATGATTTAGCATATAGTAATAATAGAGAAGCAGCATCAAAACGATCGTAGTTATCATCCAACCCTCAATATTGGTCTGCACCAAATCTAATGAACTTGTTTCCAAAATGAATGTCTCTTGATTTTAGTTCATTTAACCATGTATAGTATGCTTCTCTTTTTTGCAATAAATCTGATTTTAGCTCATCTTTTTTATCTGAATTTTTACCATTAAATCAATCTATTAATGCTTTAGCATAGTTTGTTTCTAACTCAGTGAACTTAGCATGAATTTCTGGAATAAGTTTCGGATCAGCAACATCTCAAGTCTCGTCATTGCTTTCCACCTTCATAATTTGTTTGTATTCTGAGTATTTTGTAATTGATTTTAATTCATTTTCCAGTCAAAGAGCGAAAGGGTCATTTTTAAATTGTTCTTTTTGTAATTTATTTTTTTCAAAATCTGATCTCATAGTTTTAGATCAATAACGCAATAGAATATAAACCTCATGTCCCGAAAATACCTTGCCATATGTTGGAATATTTTCCATCTTCTTTTTAGCTCTTCTTATTTCATTATCGTAAGAATCTAAAGTTTCTTTCAACACATCTACAATTGGCGGATTATTGTCTGATACAGATCCAAATTTTTGTTTATTTTCTTTACTTAATTTGACAATTGAATCAATAATGGCTTTTCAACTTTCGTCATTTATAGTTGCTGCCTTAGTTTTAAATTCTTCCACTTTTGTTTTAAAACTACTAATTTGCTCATTTAATAACTGTTTTAATTCTGATGAATTTTCTAAATATTCTCAATCTCTTCCATATTCAGTAATGGTTTTAAATGTTTCAATAATAGCACCAATTTGAACTAACTTGTCATTTACGAATTTTATAGCATTATCTTTAGATGCAAATTCATTAGAAATAAATTGGTCGTAAATTCCAACAATTTGATTTAGTATTTTGATTGCTGGTTCGTAATATTCATCACCAGGCGTTAAATAAGAATTCTTAGCCAAAATATTGAATTTTCCATAGAAAGAATCAATGGTTGTGCCTTCTTTACCACCATAAATATTTGCAATCACTAATTTTCCATGATTAATAATGACTTCAATTTCATTTTTTAAATTTTGTTCATCTAATGTAGATGACAATGAATGTAATTTTTGAACTTCCTTATTAAAATCTGTAATCAATTTAACAATTTTTTTAGCACCATCATCTCCATACATGTGAGCTCATACTCCAACAGGAGAGTTAGTATTCTGATTTACAGTTAAATCAAAATTCTTTGTAAATGTGTCAGAAACATTTTTACTTGCAGATGATAATTCTTGAATGAATTGAATTGCAGAATTTTTATTTGTAAATTGATGTTGAAGTTTAAGTGTTTCAATAAGAGTTTTTTGTTCTTGTAAATTGCTATTATCACGTTCTTTATTTTTTTTCGCTGATTCAATTAGAGCTTGATATTTTGAGGAGTTATCCCATTTTAATAGATTTTTAAGGTTGTCAGTTTCTATGTTTTCTTCCAAATCTGTATGTAAATTAACTAAATTTTTAACAATTGTAAATTCTTTTACAAGCACTAAATATTCTTGATATCTAGCAAAGGATTGAGTAAAAGTTTCGTGATTCATATCGAAAATTGCTTTTATTTTTGTTTGGAATTCTCTAATCAATGAACTGAAAAGCAATTTTTTGGCATTTGAATCTTTATTGCTTTTAGTGGTCAATTCACCAATGAATTTAGCAGCCAAAGAAGCATTGTTATTTAAGTTGAAATTGCTATCGACTTTGTCATTCATTTCTCTTTTTGCTGATGAATTATCTATCAATAAACCTTTAAATAATGTTTCTTTAGAAGAATCGATGAATTTTTGGAATTTTTCTTTAGTAGAATATTCCGTGAAGTATTCTAGATTGCCTTCTTGCGTTGCGGATACTAATGTGTTTGTGATATCTCTGATTTCGTCAAACAGCTTTTTATAACGTACAGAATAAATAAAATCTATACCTCTGTTAACTAGAAATGACTTATACTGAGCAACCAAATCAGTTAATTGTTTTTTAGCACTATCAATAAAGTCTTTGTCAACAATTTTTTTATAAACTGGGAATAACGACATTTTAAAATCTGATAACTTGTACTGTGGCATTAATGATCTTTGGTGAGTTGAATTACCATTAATAATTTTTTCGATAACGCCATCTTTTTCATTTTCTAATTTATATCAATTTGAAATTTGATGAGACAATAGTGCAGATTTTTTGGCATCTTCGTATTGTTTTTTGTAAGTATTTAAATTTTCTATTAATTTTGCTTTAATTTCACTGCCATTGTTACCTTGTGTATTATAAGCGTCGTCTGCTTTTGAACTAACTTGTTCAATAATTCTTGAAATATCATTTATTCTTCAATCAAAAAGTGCATCAATTAATGAACTTTTAGGTTTGGTAATAGTTACAGGATTTTGCGGATTATCAACATATTTAGCAACCAATTCAGCTCTTTTTAAATTAAATAAAATCTTATTTTGTCAAAATCATACATTTTTAGAATTTTCCTCTATATTTTCTAAATCAGAAATTTCTTCAGTAACTTGTGTAGAAATTTTATCAAATAGTTCTTTATTTTCCTTAAACGCATCTGGGCTTTGTTCAGCCATTGCATTAGGGAAATCATCCTTAAGAAAGGTGACAACTAATTTAAATAACTCCTTAGCAGATAAATTATTAGTTTCAATTTCAGTACCATTTAATAAATCAATTTCTTTTTGCAAATTATTAATTTCTTCTATTTTATTATTTACTTCCTCTTGAGCAAGCTCAACATCAACAGATTGTTGTGCAATTTTTTGTTTTAAATCAGCCAATTCCGATTCAAGTTTTTCTTTTTGTTGATTGCTATCTTTTTGTTGATTCTGCAAGCTCTGTAATTCCTTCTTTAAATTAATTACAATAGTTGCATCATTAACATTTTCGCCACTTGAGTTACATGCCGCGCCTAAAAAGGCACTAGACACAGTAGCTAATGCAGTTAATGATAATAACAGATTTCTTTTTTTCATATTTTCTCCATTTGTTATGTATATAAAAAGTAGATTTTCATTGAAAACCTACTCTTATTATTTTTATTCTTGTTGGTAGGTTTATGATAACCACCATAATATTAATTAACTATGTGGTCGCGCATTAAAAATTCATCATTTTGTTTTTGATGTTTTGAATTTTATTTGAAATGCGAGTACATAACTTATTTAACATAACGTCGTTATTATACAATATATTTTTTTCTTACCTTTTAAAAAAATATTGCATTTTTTGTAAAACGCAATATTATCAATATTTGTTTATAAAACATTCTTTTTAATTAAATTAATATAATAATCAAGTTTTTTTTGTGAATCAATTGCATCATTTCCATAGGCGAAAACATAAAATTTTATTTTCGGCTCAGTTCCTGAAGGTCTCATTGCTAGTCAATCTGGCTTGTCATCGAAAAATAACTTAATCATATTAGACTTCATGAAATCAGTCTCTAAATTATAATCATGAATTTTTTTGTTGGTTGAAAATAAGTTTTTAAATTTGTCTTGTAGTACTGATAAATCAGTATTTTTGCCAATTTCAATATCTATTGTTTTACTTGAGACAAATCCATGTTTTAAATGAATCTTATCTAATACATCAATTAAGGTTAGACCTTTTTGTTTATAAAATTGTGCCATTTTAGCAACAGTAACCAATGATTGTATTGCATCCTTATCTCTGGCAATATCATGATTAATTAATGAACCATAACTTTCTTCAAAACCATAAAACATATCTTCATCTTTTTCGACTATCATTTTGCCTATTCATTTAAACCCAGTTGGAACAACATAAGTTTGTAAACCAAATTCTTTAGCAATTAGTTCCGGTAAATTGGATGAAACATACGAATACACTAAATATTTATTTTTTAGACTATCTGTTGAATTTTCTAATAAATATTGAATGGTTATTGATGCAGTCTCGTTACCGTTTAAATGAACATAATTACCATTGTGTAAGACCCTAACACCAACTCTATCAGCATCAGGGTCAGTAACCACCAAAATATCACAATTGTGTTTTTGTCCTAGTTTTTCGACCAACTTATAAACATCATCTCTTTCTGGATTTGGATATTCACAAGAAGTAAAATTACGATCCTGTTTGAATTGGGTAGGTTCAAAGAATACATCAACTCCTTTAGTTAAACCTAATTTATTAAATACTTTTTCCGCAACTACTGAACCTGTGCCGTGAAGCGGAGAATATGCAAGTTTAATATTAGAGTTGTTTTTATCAAATTTAACATTGCCTCCAACCGAACATACTTTTTCAACGTATTCATTTCATTCACTGATTTTTACATTTCTAATATTTTTGCTTGTTGGTCAGTTATATTTACAACTAAATTCATCAGAATAAGATGAAAATGGTTTAAAGTATTGTTTAATTTCTGCTATTTCTTCAGGAAGACATTGCGAGCCAAAATTATTATAAAGTTTTACTCCATTATATTCCTTGGGGTTATGGCTTGCCGTAATATTGACTCCAGCGTCTGCCTTATTTCTGATAATTAAGTACGAAACAAAAGGTGTTGGAGTTATTTTTCTTGAAAGAATAATTTTAATTTTGCCATAGCTATCTAAAATTTCGGCTATTACCTTTGCATATTTATTTGAGTACCTTCTATTATCTCGACCGATAACAACTAGTATTTCATTTTTGTTTGGATGTTTAGCAATTAAATATTTTGCTAAACCATGAGCTATTCTTTGGATATGGGCGTGACTTAGATGGTCAATTCCATGACCAACCTTGCCTCTAATGCCGGCTGTACCAAAATCTATTGCTTTAATATTACTTTGTTTATTTTTCATGTACTAATTATAAAATAATAATCTATTTTGTTTTATGAATCACTTTAATTATTAGTTTTACCTTATTCAATATAATATCAATAGCATTGGTAAAAATTTATTCATTATTAGTATTAAATTGGTTTTGTGGTTATAATACTATCTCGAGGGGGTGAAATGGAAAAAAATATAATTAATAACAAATCAAAAATAAATAACAGTTCAGAATTTGTTAAAAATATTTTTAAAGTTAATATCATGGAGTTGGTTACTGCGTCAATATTATTGAGTATTCACTGTTTACTTATATTGACTGCTAAGTTTACTATTCTACGAGTTATTCCGGTTCAACTTGAATTTGTTTTATATATATTCTACGGCTTATTATTAGGTCCTTTTAAAGGGGGAATTTTAGCTATTATTGGCGATACATTATTAATGCTTCTAACAGGCAGTATCGGTACGTGATTCTGGCTTTATGCTATAGTGCCTCCATTAATTTCAATAGTTTCTTGATTATATTTAATAATGTTTCAAAAAACCAAATACACACGTTTTATAGTATCGTTTGCATTAACTATTTCAGCGTTTATTATAACTATTTATATTTATTTGTCGCATTGTAACGAAGATGGCACTTTTTCATTAACTAAGAAAATTGCTGCTTCTAAAACGTTAATTATGATAATGATAGTTGTTCTGGGTGTTGCTTCCATCTTAATCTCTATAGTTTTCACAACATTATATTTTGTTACAAAAAACGAAAAATGAAATTACTACATGATGGTAACATCATTAATAATATTTATTTCAGTAATATTTAGATGGGTTTTAGGTCCTGTGTCTTATATAGAGTGATTTAATTACATTCATCACGCAAACGAAAATTCTAAACTGAAACATTACGGTACCGACTTTATTATCTTGTTTGTAAAAATAGTTATCAAGGATTTATTTGTAATACCAATTTATATCTCGGTATTGACCCCAATATTTGTAGTGGCATCAATATTAAAAGAAAAATATCTAATTAACTATAAGAAAAATCGTTATTAATACTCAAATTGAGTATTTTTATATATTAAAATTTAAATTAGTATAAAATAAAATCATGAAATCACGAAGAATAAATAGAATAGAAATAATTAATGCATTATATTCATGCGAGTTATTAGGTGTTTATGATCTAAAAAATATTTTTGAACACAATGATGAATTAACAACCGAGCAATATAAACAAGTTGAAAAAATATCACTAAATCGAGAATATTTGAAGAAAATCATCGAAAAGTTTTTGATTGAAAAATCATGAGATGAAGAGAGCCCACTAGTTAGAGCTATATTGTTAAACGCAGCTTATGAATTCTTTATTTTGAGCGCAAAAATCGTGATTAATGAAGCTGTAGAAATCACAAAAGACTTTTTTGGTGAAGAGTTAGAACTATACAAACATGTTAACAAAGTCCTAGACAGCATTTATAAATTTTTTGTTGTTAACGAAGCATTAATGAGAAAATACTTAAAATAAAACAAAAACACCAATTGGTGTTTTTTTAATAGCGATAATAATATTTAAAAAAGCGCAATGAATTTAATTTAACTCGTTTTGGTTAAATCACTGACATTAAAATTTATCTATTATAGATAATAGTTTAGGATTTATTTCGTCTATGATTTCTTCGTGAGTCATTTCACTTCTTGGCGCAACTTTGTTTCCATCAACTAATAATGTATTGACAGATTTTGCTCCCAAGAATTCAAAAATACCTTTTAAGTTATCTAAAAAAGCGCCAAAAGGATATCAGCCAACTGGAGCACCTTGGGTTCCGATTAAAATAACTCTTAATTTGTCTAATAAACCAACTGATCCACCTTTTTTACTGTATTTGTAAGAAAAAGTTTTATTTGCAACGGCTATAGCATCTATAAAATTCTTAATACCTGCTGAATATGAAAAATTAACCATTGGTGTTGATAAAACCAAAACGTCTGTATCGTGTAAAATGTTAATTCATTGATCTGAATCAACATTTTTGAAAAAATCGTCAAATTCTTCTGCATTCAAAACAAATTTGACAAATTCAGAATTAGTTGTATCCAATCTTGTTAAAAATGAATTTTGATGTTTTTCCATCAATTTTTTAATCATTTCATTATTGATTTCTTGAGATAATGAATCCTTATTTACTGTTCCAGTTACTGATAAAATTTTTAATGATTTCATAATATTTCCCCCTAAAATTTATTCAATTATAACACCTATAATACCACTATATTAAAGCATAAATAAATATATATTTAACATTGTCGCATAGCAAAATTACCTAATAATGAATTATTAAAATTAATCTTTTTCATAATATGTTGAAGATAAAATTCAAATTAAATATAATAATTATATGCAAACAAATATAAGTAAAATTTCAACTGAAATGAAAATCGGAATAATCTGCGGAATAATTGGTATGTCATTGTTAATAGTTTTGATTTTAGCTCTCTACATTAGAAATATTATAAGAACAAGTAGAAAAGATACGGCTGGTTTTGCTTTTGAAGAGCAAATTACACGCCGTTTAGCTTCTTATTGTAAAAATTCAAATTATAGATATATTAAAGGCGAGAAATTTAAATATGCTGGTGAAAATTTCTTTGAAATTGATGGATTTTTAATGACAAATAAGTTTTTAATCATTGTCGAAATAAAATACATCATTGGTGAACTAACAGGTCAAGCTAGCGACAAATTAATAAGTGTAATAAACAATGGTAATACCACTAGATTTACCAATCCATTAATTCAAAATTTTAGACATATTGAACATTTTTATAAAATGTGCGGTTTTAAATTCCCTGTTCTTTCATTGCTAATATTACCTAACGGTTCCGAATGCAACATAACTCATCAAGGTGCTTGGTCGGTTGTAGCAAATGAAGATAACTTTGAGAATGTTTTACTTGAATTGGATGAAGAACTAAAAGACATACCTAACATTTCAAAAGATAAAATTGACGACATATTTGCAGCGATTAAAGAACATAAAGTTGTTTCGCTTAAAGATATTAAAAAATGAAATAAAGGAAAAAAATAGTGTTTGAAAATAAATTGCTTGATATCAAATTACACCCAGAAAAATATAAGTTTTTTTGTCCCTACGACTTAGATTCAGGAAATATGGATAATAATGTTGCAACATCTTATATTTACGCAAATAACATTATTTTAGTTAAAGCTAAGATATTGAGCAAATTTAGTAATAACACAAAAAAATTAACTGAAGGGCAGACAATTCTTGACGGGAAATTAATAGATAAAATACTTTCCAAGGCACAACTTAGTAAACAAAATTGCAACATAATTAGTGCTGATTTAAACAACAATTCAATTTATATTTTTGGTAATAAATATAGTGTTTTATTCCACTTCAATAATTCGATTAACGAGCAACTATTTCTTGATAAAACTAAAAATATTGCACATTTTTGACTAAAAAATAATGCGCAAGTAAATAGAGAAATCAGATACAAAAAAATGATTGCAATACTGAGTTCAAATTTAAGAATAATAATCACACAAATACAAACTAAATACGAAAAACTTTTGGCTATTGATCATATACCTTTTAAAATTCAACCTCTTTCAAGTATTTGAGGTAGATATAAAAAATTCTTAAGCGGGTCAGCTGAAATTAAATACAATTTAACTTTAATTGGGTTGGGAATAGATTTTATTAGTGCAGTTGTAGTGCATGAACTTACACATCATTTTCATAAAAATCACGGCCACGAATTCAGAAATGCAATGTATAAATTAGACACCAATTCAGTTAATTATGATAAAAAAATGAAACAATATAATTCTGTTAAAGTAGATTTAGTAAAACTAAATTAATTTTACGTGGCGTATTGAAAATTGTATATATTAGAAAAAATAGGATACCTAAGTATCCTATTTTTTATAATAATTCCTTATATTTTTTGATATAAATTTGTTTTACTATTAATGTCAATAATACATACAATAATATTGAGCCTACTAGTAATGCATAGAATCAGGAGTTTAACGCTTGTACTTTAAGAGCTGTGTTTAATCATGGGATATAAGGACAAACTGTGATTAGTATTGAACCAATTATCGAAAAACACAATAAAGGTAGGGCAGGACGAGATTGAATAAACGCAACTTTTTCAGTTCTTATAAAATGTATTACCAATGATTGAGTTCACATTGAAATTATGAATCAACCAGTTTGGAATAACATCATAAACTGTTCATCATCCACGCTTAACGAAGGATATAAATAAGGTATAAAAACAAATCTTAATAATACGAATGCCAAAATATCAACTATGGATGAAACAGGGCCAAATCAAAGCATAAATCGAGCAATAGATTTTGGATTCCATTTTCTTGGCTTTCTCAATAAATCTTTATCAACATTATCTCAAGGAATAGCTCCGCATGAGATGTCATAAACTAAGTTTAAAAATAGAATTTGTACAGCCATCATAGGAACAAAAGGTAGCACTAAAGCAGCAAATAAAATACTTATTATGTTTCCAAAATTACTTGCAACTGTCATTTTAATGTATTTGTTCATGTTTGCGTATGTTTTACGACCTTCAATGATTCCAGTTGCTAAAACATTTAAATCTTTTTCAAGCAAGATAATATTCGCACTTTCTTTGGCAAT
This sequence comes from Mycoplasma miroungigenitalium, assembly GCF_013008635.1. NCBI lineage: Bacteria > Bacillati > Mycoplasmatota > Mollicutes > Mycoplasmatales > Mycoplasmataceae > Mycoplasma > Mycoplasma miroungigenitalium. Next base: position 615,924 of record NZ_CP053096.1, on the reverse strand, counting down.
ATCAACTGCAGTATCTACGGAAATTGAAACATCCGCTTTTTTCATTGCTGGGGCATCATTAATACCATCTCCCATATAACCCACAACATGTTCTTTGTCTCTTAAGGCGGTAATTATTGAAGCTTTTTGATCGGGCGAAAGTTTAGCGAAAATATTATAATGTTCAACGATATCTTTAAGCTCATCATTAGAGAGCCCTTCAATATCTTTACCAAGTATAACCTTTTCACTAGGGATACCAACTTGCTGACATATTGCTCTAGTTACACGAGCGTTATCTCCTGTTAAGATTTTAACTTCAACACCATGATCGTGTAAGTTTTTGACAGCACTGGCCGTCGACTCTTTTGGGGGATCTAAAAATGCTAAGTAACCAATTAGAATCATTTCTGATTCATCTTTTACGGCAAAACTTCCCACAGAACTAATATCAACGTCTTTGCGAGCTACAGCGATAACTCTCATACCTTTATCATTTAAATCATCAACATTGGATAATACTTTCTTAATAATGCGGTCGTTAAGAACCTCGGTTTTGCCTTTTATTTCAATATGAGAACAAATCGAAAGCATTTCTTCAACAGCACCTTTTGTGATAACTTGTGCCTTTTGATTGCTATCTTTGACGATTACTGACATTCTTTTTCTTTCGAAGTCAAATGGTATTTCATCTATTTTTGTGTATTCACTTTCCAATGAACGCAGTTGTTCATCAATCGCGCTAAGTTCATCAGTCTTATCTATAATTGACAAGTCAAGTAGGTTTTTTAAACCGGTTTGATAATATGAGTTTAAGAAGCCATAACGTAATACACGATTATTATCCTTCCCTAAAACGTCAAGATGGCGCTCAAGAACAATTTGGTCCAGCGTTAAAGTACCAGTTTTATCCGTACAGAACACATCCATTGCTCCAAAGTTTTGTATTGAATTTAAACTTTTTATGATTGTTTTCTTTTTCGACATTGTGACAGCACCCTTCGCTAAGGTCGATGTAACTATCATCGGCAACATCTCGGGAGTTAAACCAACAACAACTGAAATTGCGAATAATAGTGCTTCAAGTCACTTACTACTATCTCCTTTAATCTGACCTTTAACGCCAATAATAAGAAAAACAATTGGTACAACAATTAGCATTATTTTAATTAATAATCACGAAATTGATTTAATGCCTTTTTCAAAATCAGTTTTTACTGGTTTTTCGTTGATTTTTTGAACAACTTGACCAATATATGTTTGATTACCTGTTGCAACTACTATCGCACGGGCAGAGCCAGATATAACATTAGAACCCATGAAAGCCAAATTATGATAATCAACTAAATTTTCGTAATTGTATCCTTCAACTAAATTAGCTAGTTTTTCAATGGAATGCGACTCACCAGTAAGAGATGATTGAGAAACGAACAAGTCTTTTGCTGACAATATTCTAACGTCTGCCGGAATAATATCACCAGCTGCTAAAATAACAATATCTCCCGCAACAATTTCTTCTAAAGGGATCTCGTAAAAAACTCCATTTCTTTCAACCCTTGCTGTAGTTGAGATCATCTTGACTAGCTTTTCTGACGATGCGCTAGATCTAACTTCTTCGACTAAGTGTAAAATTCCACTTAAAATTACCATTGAAAGGATAATAACCATAGTTGCTGGTTCCGCTGAATCTCCTTGATGGAGTGGAATTATAATATCAGTTACCATTGATATTAAAGCTAATACAATTAAAATTATTGAAAATGGGTTTAAAAACGATTGCACAATTTTATGCCATAACGTATTCGAAGATTTTTTGTCCAATTTATTTGAACCGTATTTCTCAAGGTTCGTTTCAAATGCTGCATCATCTTTCAAACCTTTTGATGAAGAATTAAATTCTTTATATAAAGCATTAGTGCTAGAGGTGGCGGCATTTTGCATTCGTAATTTAATTTCTTGTACATTAAGTACTGGTTTTTTGGTTTTCTTGGCCATAAACACCTCCTTGGCTTAATAATTAAATTTTATATTATTATTTGAGTTTTATATTATGTTTAAATAAAAAAGAATTATCATTATTAGTAATATATATTTGAAAAGGAGAAATAAAAATGAGTAAATATACTAAATTAGCAACTCGTCTTAAAGAATACATGGAAATAGAAGCCATGAGTAGATACGAAGAACCCGTTGCACAAGCTTTAAAAAATAACACACAATCTAACAATCTTGAATACACAAGAGATGGTTTTGGTTCTTTGATTATTTCTAATAAACAAACAGATCCGAACGCACCAGTAATTATGATTGCTGCTCACATGGATGAAGTTGGATACTTTGTTAGAAATATCGAAGAAAATGGTAATATGTTAGTTTCGCCAGTTGGTGGAATCTGACCAGCTACTGTAATAGGTACAAAATGCAAATTAGTTACAAACAGAGATAACAAAGTAATTTATGGAGTTTTTGGACATACTTCAATTCATATTTTAGAAAGTGAAAAAGTTTCAAAAGTCCCAACAAATAAAGAGCTATATATCGACTGTGGTTTTAATTCAAAACAAGAAGCCCTAGATTTTGGAATTGAAGCAGGGGATAGAGTTTACATGTCAGGTGAAGCTATTGATATGCCTAACAATTTAATTGCTGGTAAGGCAATGGACAATAGAGCCGGTGTTACAGTTATTGACTTTTTGGCAAATAACATCAAAGATTTAAAACTTCCTAATAAAACCTATATTGTCGGAACAGTTCAAGAAGAAGTAGGTTTAAGAGGTGCTAAAACCGCAACCTCAATTATTGACGCTGATGTTGCAATTGCAATTGATACATGTGCAAGTCACGATACGACAGGTTGCATCAAAGGTGGAACTAAATTAGGAGATGGTGTTGCTTTACTTGTCAAAGACGGTGGTTTATTAACAAATCCTAAATTAACAGAAATATTAATGTCATTAGCTCGTAAACACAATATTCCCGCTTATAAATACATATCTGAAGGAGGCGGCAATGATGCTACATCACTTCAATATGGTAAAGGTGGTGTTCCGGCTATTACATTTTCATTACCACAACGTTATTTACACTCTCCAATCGGTGTGTGTTCATTAGTTGACATTCAGGCAGCAATTGATTTAGCAACTGAATTTGTTAAAATGTTCGACGCAGAAAAAGCAAAAGAATTAAAACATCAATAATTATCAATTTACCAAAACAAACAAAATTAATGTGTTTTGGTTTTTTTATCAAAAATAAATCAAAATTCCGGAAATATAAAGCACATTAGCCTATTGATGTGGTATTTTTCGCTAATTTTTCCAAAAAAATGTGAAAAATAATAAATTTACAAGTAAATAAATTGGAGGATTTATGAAAAAAAATATTAAACTAGGATTGCCTATTATTGGTTTAACTGTTTTGCCATTTTGTGCGACAGCTTGCAATAGTAACAATCAAGATAAAAATAAAATAGAGGTAACTAACGAAACAAAAGTTGACAACAATAATATTAACACCGAAATTAATACAACTGTTACAACAACAAATGATGAATCAAATAACAATAAAACTGAAGATGATTCAAAAATCAACCATGTTAAAAAAGCTGAAGAAATCGAAAAACATAATCTAGAAAAAAAATATAATCGTAATAGTATTTCTTTAGAAATTGCAGGAATAGAACAAATATCATTAGAGGATTTTAAACCTAATTTTGAGACCTATAAAAAACAAATAGTTACAAAACTTGCTGATGGAGAAATTCCAAAAAATTACAAAATAGATTTTTATTTAAACCCGCAGGTATCAGGGTTTGCAAGTAATTCTGAAAAAAAGGGTAAATACAAAAATATTGGTATAACCATTACATCTGATAAAAATATTACAATTAAAATAGAATTTGTGAAATTACATGGATTTAAGTTTGAAGAAAGTACATTACCAAAACCAAGACAGGAAATCATTGATGAATTGAACAAAATTACAGTAGACAGCCCTAGAGCAGAAGACATCAAAATACTTGAATCTGTTAAAACTAAAATCGATTTACTAAAAGAAAAAGAAGCAAGAAACGAAGAATATAAAATATACGTTCCTAAAAAAATGATTTCTGAGCAAAAGGAAAAACAATCATCAACAGGTGAAGTTAAAAATGATTCAACAGTAACAATTGAACAAAAATAAAATAAATTTTTACCTATACACTCAATATTGTATTCATTAAGAAAAAAACAAACACTCGAGGCGTTTGTTTTTTGGTTACTTTTTAGTTTTTTGATTTCAGTATGTTGTTAGGTTGGTTTGTGTTTTTTGATCTGTTGGAACAATAGCTTTATGCACAACATTATAAGAATATAACACTTTATTTGTTACTGGGTCTTTTATATCGTAATTACCCTTAATTTCATACAATTGTTTAGCATAAAATTGTTCATAATCATCTAGGTCTGAAAACTTATTTTCTAGTGCATAGTTATATTGTGCTTTAAATGCCGGAGTATAAGAAACATAGTCAAAGTTTGTTCAAGCACTAAATTTTTCAACTGTTTCTGTTGGCAGCGTTGATCAATCAAGCTGATTTAAACCACCTAAAAAAGCTTTCTTCGCAGTGTTAAGAAGTTGATCGTAGGTCTTTTCATCTACTAAATCACTTTGTGCTAACACTAAACCATCAACTAGTAATAAGTTTGATTTTGGTCTAATAAATCTAATAGTTCCATCAGCAACTGTTTCGATATTATCGGTTGAAAAATATGCATCTGTTGCGTCGCCATTATAGATAATTCCTGCTTGAATATTTGACTGGTCATTGATTAAATTAGTTAAAAGCAACTGACCATCGCCTAATAACTGAACATTAGAATCTGTTAAAGAATATCCAGTACCATCTTGAATTAATTTTGAAAAATTATCAATTAAAGATTTATATAAATCAGGAACTTCAACAGTACTTGCATTACCTGAAATATTATTGTCAAAGTATTCTTTTTCATTATCATATTCATAGGCAGAACCATAAATCATATTATCTCTAACAGCATCGGTAATTTCTCAACGGTTATAGCCGTTAGCTCTTAATGATTTCAAAACATCAATAAATCTTGTTTCTTTTTTATCGATGCTCTTATCTTTGTTAAATCCAGAATTGTATAAAGAATTAAGGATTTTTTGGTCTGTTTCGTAAAGTTTTTTGCGACCTTCAGGAGTTGACAAGTCAAAATTCTTTAAATTCTTATCAACTTTTGTTGGGTTATATGCAACAACCATATCTTGGCTGAAATAAGGAATAAAATAATTGTATAAATGACGTTTTACTCCGTCTTTTCAATCCTTTCCGTCAAAATCTGTCAGCAATGTATTATCATATGACGCTAAATGTTCTCAAACTTGATCTGTATATAAACTCTTTTGAAATTTGCGATATTCATCACTCAATTTATACTGGTCAAATGTTTTGTTTAATGCCCAAGCTGGTGTTTGATCCCCAAACAATTTTAAATAATCTATCTCTTTTAGTTTATCTCGTCTAATCAATTGAACTGCTTGTGCATCTGAACCAATTCCACCGATAGCTTTTTTAGTTAAAATTGCCTTAGTGAATTCGTTAAGTGTCTCAAATTGTTTAAAATCGTATTTTTCGCTGATTATTGCTACGGCATCATCTGACATATACGATTTATAATTGTAAAATGTAGGTTTAAATGGTTTTTTAAATTTATATGTCACACCAGCAATCATTGCCGCACCTATTGCTGTTGCTCCAACGCCTAAACTTATTTTTTTAATTAATGATATTGTTTTAGTTTTCATTGTTGCCTTTCGGTGCTATTTTTTTAAGTTTATTTTTACGAACTTTGTATGCGATATAAATAGCATTTCCAATTAAAGTTAATGTAAGGACGGCAGCACCAACAACAAGACCTCAACCTCTGAAGTTACCTTCATAAAGTTTTGTACCTAACGTTGATGTATTGGTAGTTGTTTTTAAAATTATGAAATCATCAAATGAAAGAAAGGCAGCGACTAATCCAACAAAAATTATTGAAGGAATCATGTATATAAAATAGGTTTTGAATCAAGTTTTAAATTTAGAATAACCTAAATCTTGACTTGCTTCAAAAAGAGAACGTTCAAATTTTTCGCTTCGTGGATACATTAAACTAATGCCATATGGCAACGCCATAACTGTATGTCCAACAATCCCTCTTAATAAACCTTCTTTAGCAACTGATAGTGTTCCAAAAAAGAACGAGAACACAAGCACCAAGCCAATAGCTGTTATGTTATCAGGGTTAATCAAAGGTATGTTGTTGACTGATTTAATTACCCTTTCGTAATTTTTATTCTTTTGTCTTCATAAAGCAAAAACAGTAACTAATGAAATTGAAATAACTAAAACTGCTGTAAAAATTGCAATAATTACTGAGTTAATTAACGCTACGTCACGTCCGCCGTCAAAGAATGTGGTTCATGCTTCGGCACTAAATGTGTTTCATTTAGATGATAAATAACCCTTATCACTAGGTTTGTTAAAACTAAAAATTGCTGCAAAACATAATGGAATGTATGTTAATGCCAAAATTATATAAATATAACTTTTCTTTAGAAATTCAGTAAATTTAGACATGTTTACCTCTTTTCGCTAATTTAATAATTGCTCGTGGTAAGAAATTAATTATTCCATAGCAACCTATAAAAATTGCACTTACAACTAAAACTAGTACTGAACCGGCAGATAATTCAAATGCGTTTGAAGCATCTGAATATTGGTTAATTAGTGACCCTACCGTCTGTAATTGAGCTGGGTTAGATAATAATTTATCGCTGATAACAAATGTAGTAGCAGAAGCTAGGAAAATTAAGCTTAAACCACTTAATATTGCTTTAAAACTGTAAGGAATAACAACTTTAAACAGTGTTTTTATTTTGTTATAACCTAAATCTCCACTGGCTTCAATAATATTTTTAGGCATATCTCTAAAAACTGAATATAGAGGCATTATCATGTAAGGCAAGTTTAAATAAGTTAAAGCTAAAATCATAAATCATTCAGCATTTAAAACATCCTCGTCAAACATGCTTAAGAAAAACCCTCTAATTGCATAAATTTTAGCAATTGTGAAAATAATCATCGGTGAAAGAATTAAACTCATTGCGTATATTGGCAATATCTTGCTTTTCGATGTAGCAGTGAAATACGCATAAGGAAAACCAATTAATAGGCAAAGAATTGCTGAAATAACACCAATTTTTAAACTACGCCCAATAATTTTCCAAGTATTGAATTCTTTAACTAACTGCGCATTGTCAAAATTTTCTCTAGGAGTAAAAGCTTGGACAATGATTAAAATAACAGGCAAAATTATCAAAAATATTGCGATTGCTATATAAGGCAAAAGCATCAATAAACGCTTATTTAAAGCTAATTTTGTGCTTAATTTAGAATTCATCATTTGAATAATCTCACTTAGGATCTTTTGCCATGATATGAATTGAGTCAATTGTTCAACTAATTGAAACTTTTGCTCCCTCTTCAAATTTCTTCGCAGTTTCTACAAAAATATGGTAACCATTTTTAAAAACCACTTTTAAATAGTAATAACTGCCACGATATGACATTTCTTCAATTTTACCGATAATACCTGTTTTTTTTCTAGTTTCATCAGCGTACATAATGTCAACGTCTTCTGGTCTAATTAAAACATCTACTTGCGAATTTTGTTCAAATTCATCTTCGTCATGAACGGTTTTAAAAGTTTTATCCATGAATGTTACTGTAGCATCTTCATTGAATTTTGCACTATAAATATTTGAGTCCCCAACAAAATTTGCTACTCATTTATTAACTGGATAGTCATAAATTTGTTTCGGAGTGTCATATTGTTCAATAACACCGTCTCTCATGATGGCAATACGATCTGATAGTTCTAATGCTTCATCTTGATCGTGAGTTACGAAAATAAATGTAATTCCTAAACTTTGTTGTAGGCTTCTTAAAAGTTTTTGCATTTTTTCTCTAATTTTGGCGTCTAGTGCACTTAGTGGTTCGTCTAAAAGCAAAATAGTTGGTTCAATAACTAAAGATCTAGCAAGGGCAACACGTTGTTTCATACCGCCTGATAGTTCATTAATCGCTTTAGTTTCTGAACCTTTTAATCCCACTAATTCCACAATTTTTGCAACTTCAGCATTCATTTCTTCTTTTGAAATTTTTCTTGTTAAGTATGCTTTTTCAAAGTTTTCTTTTTTCATATCAACATAATTTTCTCAATATGAATAGTTGAAATCTGAGCGGTCTAATCATTTTCTTCTTCTTTTGTAAGGAAGAGAGTTAGTTTTTAATTTTTGCATTTCTGATTCATATTTCTTTTGCAATGAATCTAGTTTAGCCATTTCTTGTTTAGCTTTTTTATCTCATACTTTAATTTTTTGCTCTAATAAAGCTTCATGTTTTGGGTTAATGGTATCTTTAGGAATTCTTTTTAAAGATAAACCATATTTAATATTTCCCTCAACATTTAAATGTGGGAAAAGAGCGTAATCTTGGAAAATGGTTGATAAATCTCTTTTGTGAGGCGGTAAATCTTTAATATCTCTATCATTAAATTTGATTTCTCCACGAGTTGCTCTTTCAAAACCAGCAATAAGTCTCAAAATTGTTGTTTTTCCTGAACCTGATGGTCCTAGCAAGGTAACAAACTCACCTTTTTTAATTTTTAAGTTAATATTTTCTAAAACTACTTTGTCACCGAATTCTTTAACAACTTCTTTTAATTCAATAACATTTCGAGTGTTTTGTGTTTTATTCATAAATCCTCCTAAATAGTTATGCGTAAATACTAGTGAGCCAGGCAACTCAACTAGTAACTATTGGAAGCTAAATCAAACAAGTCTTCGAAATACTCGGCATATGAAAAACTAAGTGAGGTACAAAACTCACTTGAAAAATTCTGTAATATATACTTAGTACCTGTCTTAAATGAATCTTTCATAATATTGCTTATTATATATAACTTAAATTTTTTATAAATAAAAACATATTATTTTTTTTAGGTATTTTGCTTACGCTAATTCTATAAAAAATGAAATCTTATTTCATTATTATTTTTTAATGATTTTTTTACTAATTTACTGATTATTCAATTGAACTAGTAAAAGTAATATTTCAATATACTGAACTATAATGCACATTCCAGATACGTTACTTAAATATTGTAATATAATGAATTATTATATATAGAATATTAATATTTAGGGGTAATTATGAAACAATACAAAAATTTAAAAGAAGTGGACAAAAAATATTGCTTCGATCTTGATAGTTTGCTAGAGGGAAAAACTATTGAACAACTATTCGAAAAATATACCGAATTAATGAAATATTTCATTGATACTAAAGATTCAAAATACGACAATATCGAAGCCTTTATTGAAAATTTGAACAATCGTGAAGAAGTTGGAATATTAACCAACAGAATTCACAATTACATATCAAATAACTCAAATAGAGAGCTGACAAATGGTTATTTTACTGAATTAAGTAACAAATGAGATTTGATCAACCATGAAATTGCACAAAAAATGGGTTCAGAAACTGTAAGATTTTATAAAAACATCGATAAGATAAAATCTTGAATCAACGACGAAAGACTTAAAACTCATAAAAAGTCTTTGGTTGAAATAATTGAAGAATACGATCATAAATTAGATGACTCAGTTGAAGAATATATCATTAAAAAAGAAAAATCATCACCATCGTTTGAAGGTGTTTTTGACTTAATAACCGATGCTGAAATGGACTATGGATTCCCTCTTGATTCAAAAGGAAAAAAACACAAATTAAGTCCTGCAGTAAGATTACAATATCTGAAATCTAACGATTCCGTTTTGAGAAAAAATACTGCCATTAATTGACAAAATGCCTTATATAGACATAAAGATTCCTTGGCTAATCTTTTATTCCAACAATTCAATACAATTGCAACAGAAGCAAATATCAGAGGTTACAAAAATTCAGTTTATATGTTAACAAAAGAAGATAAAGTTGATGACGAATTATTGCAATCCCTTTTTGAAAGAGTTAGCGGACTAAAAAATGTTATTTCTAAAAAGAACAAATGATTTAAAAAGTTTTATGAAGCTAAATTCAATGAAAAATTTCGCCCAAAATATGACTCATTCAGGGAATTAGCCAACGTTAAGTCCAACTACACGGTTGAAGAAATGAAACAAACTGTTTTTGAAGCTTTGAAACCTTTTGGAAAAGAATATTCCTCTATGATTCAAAAGGCATACGATGAAAACTGAATAGATTTTATGACTATAGATAACAAAGTATCGGGAGCATATTCTATCGGTTCCACATATGGATTGAATAAAAAGTATATATTAATGAATTTTGATGGAGATTTAGGTTCTGTAGAAACATTAGCTCATGAACTGGGTCACTCAATGCATTCATACTTCAGTGATAAAAATAATGACATAAACAATTCTGACTACCCTATATTTTTAGCTGAAATAGCCTCAATTTTCAATGAATTGATGCTGTATGACTACTTATTAAAAACTTCTAAGAATGATTTATTTAAGTTCAAAATAATACAAAGCATGATTGATGGCTTTATCGGAACCGTACACAGACAAACACTTTGAGCAAATTATGAATACAATTTATACTCCGCAATCGAAAAAGGCGAAGTTGGTCCAAGTTATGAATCAATAGCAAAAATTTATTATGAAAATTCATTAAAATATTCAACAAAAAAACCTAAATTTGACAAGAAAGATCAAATAGGTTCTGTTATAGTTCCTCATTATTACTATGGTTTTTATGTATATAAATACGCAATCGGACAATTAGTAGCAAACTTTTTCTATACGAAATATAAAAATGAGGGCGAAAAGTTCTTACAATCATACATCAGCAATTTCTTATCAGCAGGCGGAAGTGATTATCCATTAAATATATTAGCTAACGTAGGCGTTGATTTAAAAAGCGATGAGTTTTATCAAATAGGTTTCAAATACTTTGAAGAATTAGTTGAGGAGTATATAAACCTAGGTAAAAAAATATTCAAAATTTCCAAATAAACACATATTACAATGTAATCCGATAAAGGAGGCTATATGATTAAAATGTTAAAAATGCTACCAAAAAAAATTAAATTCACATTTATTTCAGGGGCAATAATAGCTTTTATTGCTGTTATTGTTAGTTTGCTTTTACCAAATTTTATATCTCAATTTATAAGATTAATTTTTGATGATAAAGAATTACAAACAATTGAACTATTGAGTGGAAAAATTACTTTATTTAAAGATAAACCGCGAAATGAGGTTAGAGACTGACTAATAATAATGATTGCTATTCAAACCGCAATAACTGCTCTATTAACATTTGCGTTTACAGCTATATTTGTATATGGTGCAGAGCAATGCTCATATTTTTATAGAATGAAACTATATGACAAGATTAATAGTTTAAGTTTAAAAAATATTTCTGATTTAAAACCAGAATCAATTATGACTAAAATTTCTAATGATGTTGCTGTCTTTTGAGACTTTTTAGTTGTTGGTTTTAGTACGATGATACGTGGTTTTATGATGATTGTCGGCGGGATAATAATGGCCTTTATGGTTAATACAACAATGGCACTCGTTATCACGCCTGTTATTCCCGGTCTACTTATATTAATTGCAATAATAGGTAAAATAACAAGTCCCTTAATTAAGAGAACGCAAAAAAATCTTGAGTATGTTACAAAAAATATTGATGAAAACATTAAGGGATCTCGAACGATAAAAACATACAATCTCGAAAATAAAAGAAGTAAGCAATTCTCTGGTTCTAATGAAACATGATACAAATTAAGTGTTAAATTTAACTCGATAATTTCAATTCTTCATCCTGTGTTCTATACATTAATTAATTTTGTTGTAATTGGAATATTCATGGTAGTAAGACACCAAACACTAGAGCATGTTGCAACAGCAACTGACTTAGTTAATATGAACATTTTTATTGAATACTTATGAACAATTGGTTTTGGAATTATTTTATTAACTGTATTTATTATTTTTGGTTTTAAGGCAAAGGTATCAGCCGGAAGATTAATGGAAATATTTAATGCAAAAGCAGATAAATTGTATGTTGAAAATGGAATTAAAATTTCGGATATCACCAACCGAAATGAACCAAATTATGATTTAAATATCAAAAATTTAAACTTTAAATATTATCAAGATAATCCAAACTACGCCTTAACTGATATTAATCTAAACGTTCCGTTCAAAACTTCGCTAGGAATTATTGGGTTATTTGCCTCGGGAAAATCGACTCTTGTATCGTTGCTGTTAAATAATTATGTATACAATGAAGGTTCTATAACTATTGGCGGACACGAAGTTAACCAAATCAACACCAAACAATTATTAGACACTGTGGGTATAGTTTATCAAGACCCAATGTTATATTCTGGAACCATTAGAACGAATATGCTATGAGCCAAACCCGATGCCACTGACGAAGAAATAAATCTAGCCTTAAAAAATGCTTGCGCTTATGATTTTGTGTATAAGTTCGATGATAATCTAAATCACCCAGTTACACAAGGTGCTACAAACCTTTCAGGCGGACAAAAACAAAGAATTTCAATTGCTAGAACACTTTTACGGAAACCTAAGATTTTAATCCTAGACGATTCAACGAGTGCACTGGACAATATCACAACCAAAACAGTAATTAATAATATTATTAAAAATTATGACTGTAGCACTATTCTAATTTCTCAAAAAATTGGCGCATTAAAAAATTGCGATAAAATCGCTGTAATGGATTCAGGTCGCATTATTGACCAAGGTAGCCACGAGCACTTAGTCAAAAATTGTCCTTTCTATGAACAAATTCATCAAAATCAATTAGAACAATAAAGGAGGTTAAAATGAAATTAAAACGTAAACTTGGTTCAACCCTTGGCATTATTAAGTTAGTTAATAAATATTCTGGAAAATCAAGATGATTATTGTATTTAGGATTTTTAACTACCTTAATTAATTCGATTGCTTATATTGCGGGTACCGTTATTACTGGTTTAATAGTTTCACATGTTTTTACACCCGAAGCATTTCAAGAACCAACAAAGTTCAATCATAACTACTTTAATTTGATGGTGTCATTAATGAGTTTATCATTCTTGACTTATGCAGTATTTAGATTTGTAGAATTTAGAATTTATATAATTTGTGGTTATGCAACAGCTAAAAATATGCGTAAAATTGCAATGGATAAATTACTAAAAATGCCTGTTTCTTTCTATGATAAGAAAAAAACTGGAGACCTTATTTCCACTTTGGTTAATGATGTTAATAACATTTCAGTGTCTTTAAGTCAAATTTTAAACCAAGTTCTTTCAAATATAACTCACCTAGTAATCACTGCAATTATGATGTTTCTATACAGCTTCACAATTTCATTAATTACAGGTGTTATTACTGCAATATTATTCTCGGTTGCTGCCGTTATGATTCACAAAGCGCGCCCACGAATTGAAGCTGTTTGAGATGGCTTTGGTGATTTGAACGCGTTTGTTGAAGAAAGCGTTAAGAATATGAAAATCACCAAAACCTTTGGCCGTCAAAAAGAATCAACTGAAAAATTCAAAAAAATTGCTAAACACATCTATAAAAACGCATTAGTTGCTGACTTATATGGGCAAATTGCCAATCCATGATTTATCATGTCTACTAATATCGTTGTCTTAGTCTGCGCAGTCTTGGCATTGGTGTTCAAAAACTATAATCTTCCGCTATGAGCATTGATGCCCCACCCAAATGGTCCAGATGCAGGATTTATAGTTGCTTATGTTGGTTTAGTCTTCAATATTACTGGTGCATTGCAAACAATTACCAACACAATATTTGCTTCACAAAATGGGGTAGTTTCTTCAGAAAGAGTTAAAGAATTAGTTAATTTAGAACCACCTAAAGAATTATCAAATCAAGTAGATTTAACCAATGTCAAAGGTCACATTAAATTTGACCATGTATGGTTTAGATACAACACTTCTAAAGATGAATGACACCTAAAAGACGCGTCCTTCCAAGCATTGCCTGGCCAAAGCATAGCTTTAGTTGGTGCGACCGGTGCTGGAAAAACTACCGTTATCAACTTATTAAGTAAATTTTATGATTACGAAAAAGGTTCAATAACAATTGACGGAATCGAATTAAAAAATATTACAAAAACTAGCCTAACAAACGCCATGGCTGTTGTTTTACAAGATTCATTTATGTTTAAAGATAGCGTTTACAACAATATTTTAATTGGCAACAAAGATGCTTCCCAACAACAAGTCTACGATGCCGCTGATATTGTCTCGGCTCACCAAACTATTTTACGTCTTGAAAAAGGTTACGATACTAAATTACAAGATAACGATATGTTACTTTCTAAGGGACAAAAACAACTACTAGCCATTGCTAGGGCAGTATTAGGTGATAAGAAAATATTAATTTTGGATGAAGCCACATCAAATATTGACTCTAACACCGAAAAAATAATTCAAGATGCGTTATCTAATACTATTATGAAAAATAAAACAAGCATTGTAATTGCGCATCGTTTAAGCACAATTAAAAATGCTGACTTGATTCTTTATGTTGAGGATGGCTACATTGTTGAGCAAGGCACACACGAACAATTACTTGCTCAACAAGGAAAATATGCCTCGTTATATAAATCACAATTCGCTTAAAATAACATACAAAATTTAACACTTGAAAAAGTGTTATTTTTATTGAACTATATTGAATTAAAATAATTTGCTCTATAACACTCAATATTAATTGAATAGGTTATTTATTCATCTATTCTCAGGATTTAAAAATATATAATAGCAATGCGAATATTATCGACAAAGATAATTTAGGATAAAATGAATACATATTTAATTTTAGAAATATCAATGTTTAATCTTTTCATATTAACGCCTTCTTTTTTTTATAATATTCAATTCGCTTGCATTTATTCATTTACATAAAATATTTATCTAAAATTATGAAAAACTAACTCAATAGTTTTTCTTTGTTTATCTACAATTTGATTTTTCTTATCTTTTTAATATTCATAATAAGTTTGACTTATAGGATTAAAAAAATATTAATAGATAGTAATGTCGAAAGATGACCAATAGAAATTTATAATTGATTAGAAAAATTCAATATTTTCTAAATACTTGTAAATGTTTATGGTTTTATTGGTTTTTGCAACTATTCCATTATTAGTTTTGATTATAATGTTTTTATCCAAAATAAAAAATAAGATATTATTGTCTTTCGAATATGAATAAATACTTGATTTTTCCAATGAATAATTAAAGAAACAATACTATAAATATATAAAAACGATAAAACAAACATTGACAAATTAATATTTTCTTGGTTTAGTAATGCAAATAAGCCGACACTCAAAGTAGTACTGATTTTTTGCCATATTAACTGGATGTTTATTTAAAAAATGAAAATTTCCACAAAAATAGACTATTTTTTTCGCGGGCCGAGCTCTTTTTTTAGCGATAGATTTTAGCGATAGATATAATCAGTTTGATTATTAATTAATCACTAATCACATTAATCTATTAACTAAGGAGAAAAAATGAAAAAATTATCCAAATTAACGCTTGCACTAAGTACAGCTGCATCGTTAACTTCGATACCGTTTTTGGCTGCATCATGTGGCGGAGAAAAAAAACCAAATACTAAAGTTGTTCCTGATAAACCAAGCGAACAAAGTGAAAAAACTGACTTTACAAATAAATCAGCCGCATTTGCGCCTAAAGAATCTATTAAAAATAAAACATTTAAAGAATTAACTACCGCCGATTTAAATCAATCTAATTTTAATGTTACATTACCAGATAACTTCACATTAAAAGATTTCACCTCTAA